>CAJXNF010000236.1 GCA_913056375.1 uncultured Pseudomonadota bacterium
TAGATAGATCCTTGGCCTATGTCACTCGCCCCCACGATTGGAGGATCAGGTCCGCGGAAAAAAACCATAGAGGAAAAATGTGCGAACACTAAGTGCATGTATGTGTGATGTCACACAGAAAAATTTAAGTACAAACGTAAGAGTTGGTAGAGAGAGGAGACATGAGTAGAAATACAGTTGCCAGTAATGGCTTTGATGTCAGTGCACTGAATAAACATCTATTTTAATCACTATTTTCCTCAAAAAAGGGTGTAACCCGCCTAATGTTGAGTCTCTCTGCTTTAGTTCCGCGTTGAATCCTGATCGTTCCATTCGTATGGACTTGACTAACAGTCCAAGGGTCTTTTCCATACTTCGTTTCTGATTTGCGGAGTACACCTTCTTTCAATAACAATACTTTATCACCAACTTTATAATCCCAATCTACTCGTGTTTTGTTTTCACGTTCAGTATTACGATCAGTTTGGCGTTGCCTATAGTCTCCAATCTTCTTCCAGTCAGCGAGGAAGGGTACATCGAACAACATGTCCCGACCAAAAATGGCTGCACCTGGTGAGGCTTTAAGTACCGTATGGTAGGTGGAGCGAACGGCCCATGCAGCGTCATTTAGGAAGTCTGCAATGTCATTAGGACTGACTGAATCGGCCATGTCTAGTTCAGCAGTGCGCATCATATTAGCTAAGGTTTGATGAATGCGCTCTAATATTGCGTTCGCTTGAGGATTCTTGACACTGGTCGGCTTACGTTTGAGTCCAAATGAGTCGCATAAGGACTGGAAGTGAAGCTTGAATTCACTACCGTTGTCATAGATAATATTTCTACAACGTGGATATCTACAAAACCAGGTCGAGTATACCAATTTTGCAATCATAGCTGATGATTTGTCAAAATATGGGTCTTTGTCATCTGTCTTTTTGCCCTTCTTGCCCTTACTATCCTTGGGAGTACCCTCGTCAGGGCGGTCGAGTACCGGCAATTCAACAACCTCGAACCAACTGGTAGCTGGATCAATCATTGTAAGACACATGAAGTCAACTTCTGTACCATCTTTACCCTTTACTGTGTACGGGCCAATAAGGTCTACACAAAGGGTGTGCCACGGTTTTGTTACAACCTGTTTGGGTGGTAACTTACCGTACTTTTTCTGTCGTCTTTTGTTGACTTGGCACTTTTTACAGTTCTTGACGTATGCCCGGACTGTACGGCGCATACCTTTCCAATACATGGAGCCTCTCAAAGTTTCTTCCAGGCGAGTAGACCCAGGATGCTGCAGGTAATGATGATACCATTCTACTGCGCGTCTCTGCAGAGTTTTTGGAATTACTAGTTTATCATTTTTACAATAGACAAGAGTGTCCTCTACTAGTTTCTTCTCATACTTGTCTGCTTTTGCTAACTTTTTGAGATCTGCATCCTCTTTTTGAGCCTCAGCAATTTCACTCACTGTAAGTGGGTAAATGCTTTCCTCCTCCTGAGTGTTTGCAAATACGAAATTCATGGAATCTTCGTATTTTGGAGCCTCAGCTGAAGTAACTTCTTGAGAGTAAAAGTTCCAGCACTTCGTGAAGGTCATCCAATTTTGGTTTACGTCCTTAACTGGACCGTAATCCAGTCGTGAGATGGCATCTGCCACGGTGTTGTGTACACCTTTAATCCACACGACCTCGGGACCGAACTCTTCTAGTAACAATCTCCAACGGTAAACCCGGTCGGATGTGTAACCTAGAGCCTTTTGCATTAAGTTTTTGTGATCAGTATACACTTTAACTCGTTGTCCCCAGAGCATACCTTTGAACTCTTTTAGTACTTCTACTATGGCCAAGAGTTCAATTTCGGTAACACTGTACTTTTTCTGACATTTTGTAAGCTTTCTGCTCCAAAAAGCCAGGGGCCTGTTATTCTGAGTGATGACTGCTCCAATCTGACTAGCAGAGCCGTCGGTGTAAATTTCAAATTCCTTTGAAAAATCAGGATAGGCCAAAGCCACATCTTTTGCGATTGCAGCTTTTACGTTGTCAAATGCTACTTGATGTACCTCATCCCAATGCCAGGGCACTTTCTTTTTACCCATTCTGCGATCGGATTTGGAATACCCACATTCTCCTACAAGATCTGTAAGTGGGGCCAGCATTTCACTACGTTTCGCCCATAGGTCTCGGTAGTATTGGACCATGCCCAAAAATCTACGGAGCTCTTTTACCTTTGTAGGCGGTTTGATTGCAAGTATAGCCTCTACTTTCTTTGGTTGAGGCTTGATACCATCTCTGGTAAGGATGTAACCGAGGTATTCTGTTTCATCGGTTCCCCAAAAACATTTGCGGGCATTAACTTTTAACCCAGCATTTTGCAATCTTCTGAGAACCTCTCTGAGTTTGTTCAGGTGATCCTCGAAAAACCCTTTTGTGATGCATAACAAGTCATCAATGTAAGCTCTTACGAACTCGAGAGTTGACATCAGTTCAGACATTTTAGCTTGGAATATGTCTGGGGCACATGCAACACCCATCGGTAACCTCAGGTAAGAGTATTTTCCCCAAGGAAAGATGATAGTGCATATTTTCTGAGAGTCGGGGTCCAGTCTGATGTGATAATAGCCCATGTTGAGGTCCAGGGCTGTGGCGAAGGTGAAACCTTCCATCTCTTGAAAGACAGCACTGATTTTGGGTAAAGGGAACGGCTTCCTAACTATCCGTTTATTTACCTCTCTAAGGTCACTCAGTACTCTTATAGTCTGGTCCTTTTTTGGTTGACAAAAAGTTGGCGAAGCCCACTCCGACTCGGGCTGCCAGGCCAGAATCCCAATATCACACATTCTTTGTATTTCTTTCATTAGTGTTTCTTTGTGTGCTTTGGGTACCGGATACGGTCTGCCATGGTATGGTTTGGCTCCTTCTTTTAATTCAAGGTGTACCGGTTCTGTATCCCAGACACCTAAGGTGCCATCGAAAAGGTCTTCAAATTCTAAGAGAAGATCCAACAATAATTTTCTTTGATGTGCATCTAGGTGCTGGCATTGATTTTCTACAATGTCTGGGAGATCTGCTTTTTCATATTTTGCATCTAAAATCTTAATTGCTCTTTTAGTAAGTTCTTTAGTACTATCAGGTTCATCCCTCATGATGCTGTTATTTACAGCCCAAGCTTTGTCGATTTTAGATTTTTCTTGCAGCTTAAAAATATCTCTCATTGGCAGTGAGATATGATCTAATTGTATGGTACTGTGTTTGAAGTCCAATACAATTCCTAATTCTGCCATGGTTTTTACACCAATCATTAGGTCAAACGCTGGCCTTTCTAGTCTATCATATTCCATTATATCTGGTCTGATAGTGTACTGCTTACTTTCAGAAAATTCTGAAAATTTCATTACAAATTTGGCCTTTCCTTTTGTTTGGAATTTCCCAGCTGACGTATTGTAAGACTTTACAACCTGCCTATCAGTGTAGGGAAAGCGTTTGGTAGCTCCTTTTCTATGGAACCAAATGTCACCATCAGAGCCTGAGTCTAACAGTACTCTGATTTTTTTGGTAAACAGAAGTTTATTAGTTTTTCTACATCTTTTGGAGTGTTCAATTCCATTTTCTGGGTCTTCAGTAGATGTATCTATGACTGCTACTACTGCAGTCACCTTCTGGTCTCTAACAGAGGCCTTTTTGTCTTCCTCGCAGTCTGACTCTGGTCCGCTGCCAGAATCTGACGAGTCATCTGGTATCTTATGGGTTACATCATGTTGTGACTCATCTTTAAAGCGGGTAGATGACATATTATTGAAGTAAGTAGAGTGAGTAGTTTTATTCGGAACAGGGAAGTATGTTCTAAGATGTTCATTAACTTTAAGTTTTTTTCTTAACCCCCTGCTACTACTCGACCCACACCTTCATTCAGAGTCTGAATCGCTGGTGTCACTGTCACTGCTGTCATACTTGCGCTTCTTGCGCGCGCTCTTCTTCTTGAGCGCCTTCTTCAACTTCTTGCTTTTAGCCTTAAGCTTCTCCGTTTCCGCGAAAAGTTGCGCATAAGACTTACCGGTGCCAGGTGGAGTCTCCGTGTCCACCTTGCCCTTGAAGCCTTTCTTCAAGTTGCCCTTGGAATCCCACTTCTTGCAGTCATTCGTGTTGTGCGTCGCTGACGCGCCCCCAAACTTCTTGCATAGAGCACAGGACTTCCCCGCAGGCTTCTCATGCTTCGCATGAGTCGACTTCTTTTTCGGGATCTTGTCGTTCAAAGAAGACATCTTCCCCGGCTTCCCCGAGTTCTTGGAACTTCCATTCGCATTCTGGAGCGGAAAAGCAACTTCAATCTTTTCCATGGCGTTCTGAAGATTTTTTTGACGGTGGCTTTCGCTGTTTCTTTATCAGCAGTAGTCACAGCGTTTGCGAGGATCTCCTCCTCGATCTGCTTCGCTTGCTGTTCGAGATTCATTTTTTCAACTTCTTCTCTCACTTTCGCTTCCGCCTCCTCATGTCGCAGGAATAGACCCATGCCGCCCAACGTTTCCCGCATGGTCATCATGTGGCACAAGAATTGCTCCTTTGTGCCACTACCGTCCCACATGTCTGCTTTGCTCTCAACGCCGGTAGAAAGCATGACTTTGACGGAGGGGACTTTGCGGTCCGGATCGAGCTCGTCTGGCTTCTCCGGGATGTAGGGAATCGGAGGGTTGAACCGGCCGTTGCCTCGTTCGACTTCTTGGGCCTTGAGGCCATCGGGTGCTGCCTGTAGGGACATTGTGTTGGCTTTTGAGGGGAGGGTACGCAACAATAAACTCTTAAAATCGGAGCGTGGGAGCTTCGGTGCGATTCGTCGGAGGTATCGAGGTGGCTTCGAACTGGAGACGTTGAATACGTGGATGGATTTCGAGAGAGCAATCTTCGACGGTGATCGCAGTGGAGAGGAATGTGTTTTTTGTTTATCCGAGTAGGATTATCAATTGATAGTGACCTAAGCTGTTAGTAGCCACGTCGAATAAAATAAGGTTTGAATAAATTGTGAGCTTTAATTTACAATTAGAATGATAAAAACAATAGTGCCAACGCCCCACGTAATCATACGTGGGATTATTTTAATCTGGCGTGGGATCCCATGGCTGTCTTGACATGATTTAGACTTGCCATGGCTGTCTCGGGCTGTTCCGATAGTGAATGATGTTCCAGGTGGAACATCGGACACGCTTACGTATACTTAAAGTAGTACGTAAAGTAGATAGATCCTTGGCCTATGTCACTCGCCCCCACGATTGGAGGATCAGGTCCGCGGAAAAAAACCATAGAGGAAAA
>CAJXNF010000237.1 GCA_913056375.1 uncultured Pseudomonadota bacterium
TGAAGAATGCCGGAAGTGCATGGAACATCCGCAGTGGTCAAAACATCCTTGACCATCCGATAGCCTTCGCGAGAGAGATCAAACAAGGCCTTGGCCTTGACAAGCCCTACTCTCTCCTCAATGTGTGATCCTCGACACGCCCAGCCGGGACTACAAAATCCACCATGCCTACCTGAAGCGCCCGCTCCAATTCGGCGAGCTTCGATGATCAGGGCAGAGCGATGGCGTTCTGTTAGTTCCTTGGTGAGAAATAGTCCCGCCAAGCCTGCTCCCACAATGCAGACATCGGTCTCTACTGAGCCAGAGAGAGGCTCTCCAGCATGCTGACGTTCTGCCTGAGCTTCGTACCAGGTGGATTTGCTTTCAAAGGCTAGATTTGAGGACATTTACTGTTGCTGTTTCCAAAATGAAAATGATTTTTAATTGATGAATCTTATCACCTTGATTGGCCTAAAATAGTATGAATGAACGATCACTTAGAAGACATATTTTTAATTCTCTGAAGAGGACTACTGTGCTTCTTCCATCAGGAATTTTTTTCAAAAGAACGACTATGTTTTATTTATTTTTATGATTTATCACGCGATCTTTATTATCTTCCTAAGATTAAAAATTTTTAAAACAAATAATTTCAATATTTTAGAATTAAATCATAAATATGTAATTTTTTAATGTTGCATTTAATTCATAAATGTCTTATTTGTGTAACATATGAATTAAATCAATAAGTGAGTGAACTTACTGACATCACTCAATTGCAGCACCTGAAAAGAAGGAGACCAAATGTCAATCGTATCCAAAATTACAAAATCAATTCAAGCTCTCTCAAGCACCGTTCACAGCGAGCCGTCCTATTCCTTCCTTGCCGCCGAGGAGCGAAAATTTATGCTTCGTCAACAACAGGCCTCCAAGGTCCTTGAACCAGTCCCAAATTCAATGGGATGGAAAAAATTTGGTTCCTGAATCTGCCAATCTATTCCTCCCTGCTCAATGCACCAAGGTAAAGAAACTACTTTGGTGCACACCCCAATTTTCAATCAAAATTCTCCTTTTACTGTTTCCTCTTCTCAACAAACCCCGAAAGCAATTTCAAAAGGAACTTAGAGATTGGCTGGGCAGAAGTGCCTCCAGGTCTTGGTGCGCAGCCACAAACTCAGTGAGTTTGGTTTCGGTGTTGAACTGAAGTTCTAAAAGAATCTCATTCAAATCCGGGGTGGGCAGGATGGCCCCCTGTTGAAATCCAATTCGTATATTGTCGGTAAACTCCTCTGTCAACTGAACGAAGAAGTCCACACTGATGCGTGCAAAACTCATCTGGCTGTCAGAAAAACACTGCACATTGCCCAGAAGCACCAGCTTGTTGACGGGATCCACATTTGCGTAGTTGACCGCATTGATTCTTCTCAGTCTCAACACATTTCTCATCGCCCGGTCTGCAGCTTCTTTGCGTAAGCCAAAACGATCACAATCGCGATTGACCCGCCCGTAATAGACTAGTTCAGACTGGTGTGAATATTCACGAATCATTTGATGAGTCTGTGGACCAAGACTCTGAGCAAACACTGTAATCGGAAAGGCCAGCGAAATAGTAAGTATTGCCAATAAGTGCATGGAATTCCTGGAGTATTTGGGTTGAATGATACTTGACCACATTCATGGTTTAGGCCTTTTTCCGTCAACCAGTGTTTGTCTTAGCCAATGCCAGCTTACCATTAGGCGTATCCTCATCGTCATTGATATATCTCATGGGACTTGACAAAACTAATTGATCAACTGGAAATGATTGATTGCTTCCCAATTTCTTCCTTCATCAATTTGTTGCAGTTAGAATTGTAAACCTTCCAATCCCTTCGACAGAGCAGATCTAATTCAAAGTCGCTTTACCAAATTATTAAAGGCACTTCAGGGCCGAGGTGGTGTCAAACCGATGCTCCACATTGCTTTTCCGTTGATGGTCTCAACTTCAACAGAAGCAATGCTGATGTTCATTGATCGGTTGTATCTAAAGCAAGTCAGTGCCGAGGCAATGAATGCGTGCTTGAGTGGTGGCTTTACCTCTTTTGCTTTTGTCTCTTTTTTCATCGGTATCATTGGCTTCAGTACAGCCTTGGTGGCCCAATACTTTGGGGCAGAACAGCACCAAAACTGTCCCAAGGTACTCACTCAAAGCATTTTATTCAGTTGTCTGAGTGTCCCGATCATTCTAGCACTCATCCCGGCTGGGAGATGGGTGCTCGCTACTGCAGGACTCTCCGAAGTAGAGGTGGTTCAAGCCAAAACTTATTTGACAATCCTGATGGCTGGGACTGCCCTAGACCTGGTTCGCCACAGCTTGAACAGTTACTTTGGAGGATTGGGCAAAACCAAAGTAATCCTGCTATCCACTTTTGTGATGGCGATTGCCAACGTTGGCGCGAACTATGTGCTGATTTTTGGCAAGTTGGGTTTCCCAGAGCTGGGCATTGCTGGGGCAGGATACGGGACGGTTTTCGCCTGGTTTACAGGAGCACTCACTTTAGCGATTGTCTATTTTCAACAGGTACGGTTTCCAGAGTATCAGATCCTGAAGAGCTTTCAGTTGGACCTTGGGATTCTGAAAAAGCTTGTTCGCTATGGTTTCGCAAGCGGACTGGAAATCACTCTGCCAATTTTCGCGATCGATCTATTGATTCTCGCTTTTCAGTCCTATGGAATCATTGTTTCGACTGCCATCACCGTGGCGTTCACTTGGATTCACACGCTCTTTATTCCGGTAATTGGCTTGGAGATTGGGACAATGAGCCTGACAGGAAGATTCGTAGGAGCCCGAGATCCCGATGCAGCATCAGACTCGGTGTTTTCGGGTTTATTTTTGGCCTCCATCTATGCCTTCTTAGTCTCTCTGGCTTGTCTGTTGATGACCCCAATGATGATTGGGATATTTCTGGAACCTGATTCGTTGACTGAGACACTTGATCTCGCAACGTGGGGTACTCAGCTCAACGCCTTCATGATGTTCATCCTAGCTTGGTCGGCTATTCTGGGTGGAGCATTGCGTGGAGTTGGAGACACTTACGGAGCCATGACGATTTTTGCTGCTTTCTGGTGGTTTCAATACTTGCTCGTGTTGGTGCTGATTCGGATTTTTGAATTAACACCTAGCGAAGTTTTGGCAATCCACGCTTTCTCTTCACCAATACTTTGTTTGGCAATGTTGGCACGTTTTCGAAGTGGTGCATGGCGCAAACTAGAGTTGGTCAGCGCTTAGTTGCTGCGATGATCGGGGTTCGGGTCGTGATGGATGAAATGGCAGGAAGGCTTGTTTGACTGGGCCAGCAGGTTTGCAAAAAAGGCAGGTTTGATATCCAGCGTGGCGAGAGCCTCCAAAGGGAACCAGCAGAAGACTTCGTGAGACTTGCTGATCAGATTATTCCGATCTGAAAGCCACCGGACTTCATAAAATATACAGAACTCCTGACAGAGCTGTCCACGATAGTCGAAGAAATTTTCAGCGGTTGCTTTTAACGAAGCAACTACCCACTCTCCCTCGAGTTCTTCCTCAAGTTCTCGATGAATTGCCGCCAGTGAGGATTCCCCAGTTCTGATCCTACCGCCTGGCGGATACCACCAGGACTCCTCAGTCAGTCGACAGAGCAAAATCTGATCGTCTGAAAGGATGATGCCCCCAACTCGAAAGTTCAGCAGGGTCCCTGACAGTTCAACGCAGATATCACTCATTACGATCTATTAAGATACTTTCCAACGTGGGTTGTCTAATCATCCATTTAGGCCAGGAGTATCGGGGTAAGTAGCTCCGTGATGAAGAGATCTGCAAGTACAATCAACCCGAAACCAATATTGATCCGAATTAGGAGCCGCATGACCTCAGGCCACCTGCTCCTGAGCTCTGCTCGTTCGTCCTTCAGCCAAAACCACTTGTATCCAAGAAATAGCAAAACAGGGGTGTGCAGGGCGATCCAAATGAGCGGGTAAAACATTGCTTCTTTATTTGAGGACTCAACTCACCTAACAAAGTCGGGATTATACTCCTTTGGCAAGAATATACCCCAAAACCAAGAAAATGAGAATAATGACTATGAATTTCATATTTTTAGGAGATTGGCGTTATAATTTCCTCAAACTTTAGTCCGGTACCAGGCTACATTGCTTCTGTAATTTTGATCGAACAATAGCACCTGTTGGCAACCACATTTAAATTAAGCTACCAAGGGTCACGAGCGGTAGTTCGATCAAAATTTTCTATCTGAACGAGCTGACCCAATCAATTAATTCAAAGGCATCGCGAAACATGAGTAAGACAACCACTGCTGACGACGTCCTAAATTTTTGGTTCAAAGAGTGTGCTCCCGAACAATGGTACAAGAAAGATGCTGAATTTGATGCGTTAATTTTCAGACGTTTTGAAAGCGCAGTTTCTGCAGCGCTGAAGGGAGAGTTGGAAGCATGGCAAACTGATTTGAAAGGATGTCTTGTGTTAATCCTAATGCTGGACCAGTTCACCAGAAACATTTTCCGAAATACGCCCAAAGCTTTTTCAGGTGATGAGAAGGCCCTGGAACTAAGTCTTGTCTGTCATGACAAGGGATACCTGCAACACGATAATCCCGCTTATCGGCAGTTCATGTTGATGCCGATGATGCACAGTGAAGATATCGCCATTCAAGACCAGTCTCTACCTCTGTTCAAGGAATTCACCAGCGAGCGAATTTATGAATATGCCATCAGGCACCGAGACATTGTTCAAAGGTTTGGACGATTTCCTCACCGCAATCAAATTTTGGGGCGCATATCAACTGAGGAGGAAATCGAATTCCTCAAACAACCTGGTTCCTCATTTTGAAGGATGGCCAATAGGAATTCGGGTGCCTATCAAACTATTTGAAAAAAATCACTGTTCGCAATCACGGTTGTTGATTCTTCAATGTAGGTCCCAACAAGGTCAACTTCACGCATTTGAGCCCTTCTACGATCGGAATGGCTCACTGCTAGCGCTGATCAACGAAATTTGACCTGATTATATCCAAGTTCCTAACCCTGTACGTTGAAGTTGAGACGAGATTTTAGGTTCGTCAATCGGTTTTCACTAGACCAGAACGGCAGAAGATAAAATAGGCAATCTCGGCCGCCCTTTTGCCCGACAGCCCTGGATAAGGCTCCCATGGCTCTTCCAGCAAAGGCTCCGGCGTGTCGAATAAAACTCCGTCCTGGCGTCCAAAGTACAGCTCGGCGAGCTTCTCGTTCTGGATCTTGACGATCTTGCCGGCGAGATCGCGGTC
>CAJXNF010000238.1 GCA_913056375.1 uncultured Pseudomonadota bacterium
TAGAGAACTGAAGCCCCGAATTGAATATTATAGAAACTATGGTTTAGATTGGCTCACTAATGATGGTTGTATCGAGGAGTCTTTTAAGGAGGCTGCCGTTGTTGAAAGAATGCAAGCACTAATGGAAAACTTGGATCAACGAGGATAAGAATCCATCTTTTGCTCCCCATCTGTGTAGCTACAATTTATGAGGATTGTGGTCTGCAACGTTACCATTTCTGATGTTTGACGTGATCTTTGTGGGGGTGGCTTCGGCCATCACCTCACTGATCACCGCCTCTTTGGGTTTAGGCGGCGGTGTCTTGTTGCTTGCCTTGCTCGGTCAAATCCTACCACCTGTAGCGCTGATCCCGATCCATGGAGTGGGCCAGTTTTTCTCCAATATCGGGCGGGCCTATGTCCATCGTGCCTATCTGGAATGGGACTATCTCAGAGGTTTTTTCCTCGGCTCTGCGGCAGGTTCGCTCATGGTGTTGCCATTGGTGTCGCTGCTGGGTGGGAGATTCGCTGGTCTGTTCCTAGGAGCGTTCATTCTCATCGCTACGTGGCGTACCCAGTGGCTGAAACTGTTTCGTTGGCATCCAGCATTTTCGGGCGCCATCACTTCTGCCTTGTCCATGCTCTTTGGGGCCACAGGTCCACTGGTCATGTCGGTGGTACCCAATGAGGATTGGCCCAGACAATCGGTGGTGGGCAGCCATGGTGCAGCAATGAGCTTCCAACATGGGTTCAAGACCTTGGCCTTTGGACTGATTGGTTTTGAACTGTTGGCCTATTGGCAGATCATTCTGGCCCTCTTGATGGGTGCTGTGGCGGGCAATATCCTCGGACAGCGTGTCCTCTCCAAGATCAGTGATCAACGATTTCGCATAATTCTCAAATGGGTGCTGACGCTGCTGGCCATGCGGATGGTGGTGCTGGCAAGTTGGGATTTATGGGGGGCTTAAAACGTCCAACTGCGATCTGTAGAGCTTACCTAGCGGAGTCTAACCAGTTTTTCTTCCTTGTTCTTTGAGCTTTCTCCCACCACAACTTTAAAAGTTCTGCTAAAATTTGGTTCGTCGTACGGCACTCACAGTGCACATGCTAGCTCATCAGACAATTCCAGTCATTGATGAAGCTTTTCCTCAAACGCCCAAGCCCCTTTTCACCTCACTCTGTATCTTATGCCTAGCATTTACCAACCGAAAACTGCGGTCATCCTGGCAGCTGGACTTGGTCTGCGCCTGCGTAGCGTGATCGGCGAAGTACCCAAAGGCCTCCTGGAAATTCAAGGATCTGGATTACTGGAGCGATCCATTCAGTTGCTGAGTTCCTATGGAATTACCAAGTTCTTCGTGGTCACTGGTTTTCAGCATCAGATGCTGGAAAGTCGACTACAAGAACAGTTGAGAGGAACCCACCTTAGTTTCGTGCATAATCAACAGTACGCTTCGTCGGGCAGTATGGAGTCCCTGGCTACGATGAAGGGCCAAGTCCAAGAGGATTTTCTGTTGTTGGAATCCGATCTGATCTACGAGCGCCGAGCTCTGGAGTTGTTGTTGGAAGCAGGGCAGCCGGATACGGTGCTGACCTCAGGCCAGACAAATTCGAAGGATGAAGTGTGGATCTATGGAGAACCCAGAAGTGGCAAGGGAGAGTCGCTAGAGTTGGGAAGAATTCGTTACATCAACAAGCAACCTTCCTCAGAGTTCGCTCTGCGTGGAGAATTGGTAGGAATCAGCTGGCTCTCCACAGATCTGTTTGCGGCCATGTGTGATTATCACGCAGCGAACAAACCGCGTACATTGCAGTACCACTACGAAGAGAACATCTCTGACCTCAGTGCAGAACGTGAGATCTCCTATCTGAAGATTCCAGACCTGGTCTGGGCGGAAATTGACATGGAGTCGCACTATCGAAGAGTGCTCAATGAGGTTTACCCCAGAATCCAAGCCAGAGAGAACACAGAAATCAGCGCAGAGCTAGCTTACTCATAGACGCTGCCAGCGGTTCGCCGTGAGCAATAGATAGGTCAGGTGATCAAACGCCAGGACCTGCTCCTCCAGTTGCTGGCGATCCTGCTCGGATGGTTGGTTTGCAGCCGATTGATAATGAACCATTCGGCCCAGCGAGTGTTGCAGAAAACCAAGTGGGCTGAAGATGTTGATCAGAGCCCCCTCCTTGACGACCGCAAACTGTGGTTTCTCTTCCAGCAGGTTGCTGCCAATGCTGCTGTAGGTCCCCTCCAATTCAAGCAAATCGACAATTGTGGACAGCAGATCGATCTGTGAGCCATAGTTTTCAGAAATCCCCGGTTCCACGTACTTGGGGGAATAGATCAACAGTGGAATCCGAAAGCGCTCGTAGGGCTCATTCGATTGAAAGTGAGCCATCGCATGATCTGCTGTGATGATGAAGACCGTGTCATCAAATTGTGGATGCTGCTTGAATTCCTCGATGAACTTGCCAATCGCCCAATCGGTGTAGTGCAGCATGTTCAGGTAACCCCCCTCGGTATCTGCGCCGTGTTCGTAACCTGTAAAGGGTTCCTGCAGCTTGGCAAAGGGGGTGTGGTCCGAACTGGCATTGATGTAACCGAAGAAGCGGCCCTCAGAATCCTGCAGCTGCTGCAGTAGATACATCATCGCTTCATAATCCCAGCCCAAGGGTCGCTGGGCTTCTTCTGCTGGATAGGAGAGCAGCAGCGGGTAGTCCTCTCGCCCAAAGTACTCGTTGAAGCCTGCAGACTTGGCGATCAGATCCAGTGAAAAGGACTCCCTATTTGTGGAGCTAACGAAGACGGTTCGAATATCGTTGGCTCTTGCCATGTTGCCCAGCCGAGGGTAGTTGGCTGTCAACGCAGTCATGTCTGGAATGCCCGGTAGCGGTGGCACCCCGGTGAGGATGGACTGCACCCCATCCACACTACGTTGACCATTGGCAAAGAAGTTGGTGAAGACTCGACTCTCGGTGATGAGCTTGTCGAGCTCCGGAGTGATTCCGTAGCCTCCGCCGGACAGTCCATCAATGTACTTAGCGGAGAGGCTTTCAACCATGATGACCACTAGGTTCAACTCTGGATTGGTACTGCTGCTTCGGACTGGTTTTTGTTCGAGTGGATAGGTTGGATCTTGTGGTTCTAAAATGCCAAGGGTACTTAGATATTCCTTTTCATTCGTGATTTTCCGCTCGATGAAGTGTCCGGAGATGCTGTAGTGAGAGGCTGAAAACATGCCGTTGAGGATCAGATTGCCCATGCTGCCATTACCATGACGAGCGTCTCCACACCAGGTCTCCGGTTTCATTTGTACTCCACCACGAGCCAGCACAGCCATGATCAGGAAACTCAACAGGTAGCCACTCCAGGAGCGAACACCTGCCAAGTTGTGTCGACGATGCCACTTGAGAAATAAAGGGAAGCAGAGAACGGCGGCAATCAACACCCCCAAGATCGCGGGCCATTGTGCCTTGGCTTCCAGCAGCAGATATTCTGTATCATTGGCTAAGAAGAGTAGCTCGTTGGTAATGTGGCGTTTGACGTGGCTGAAGTAGACGAAGTCTGCGCTCAAGAAGATGATCAGACCCAACATTTGCAAGTAGACGATTGCCTGGATCAGCTTGCGATAGATGGATGATCCTGTGAAGCGCAGTGGAAAGGTCAGCACCAGCATGGGAACTAGCAGCAGGATTGAAGTGGATGCCAGATCGAAGCGGGTTCCTTCCAAAAGACTGAGCGCAAGCTGTCCCCAACTCAGCTCCGTAAATAGCTCTCCGTATTGAAGCAACACTGCGAGGCGGAAGCAGAAAAAGAGCGCTAGAAAGATCAGGTAATGCCCCAATACTTCCTGTAGGACTGGTTTTGCTTTTTTCAGATCTTGTAGAAACATCGTGAACCAATGAGTGAGCAATATCGTTATAATTGTGTGGATGAGTCAGTGCTGCTGCCCATCCTCAAGAAGCATGTCTTCATTCCGTTGCATCGGTGGATCCCCTACTGGGTTCCAGCCAATTATCTCACCTTGGTTTCCATCGTGATGATGTGGGGCATCTTCCTCTACTTCACGACTTTGGAGTTGCCGTCTCCTGCAGAGATTGGCGCTGCTGTCCTGGTGATTACAGCTTATGTGATCTTTGATCATTTCGATGGTCTGCAAGCCAAGTTGACCCAAACAAGCTCTCCTTTGGGAGAGTGGCTGGATCACTTCAGTGATGTCTTCAACGGAGCGATTGTTGTTTACCTGGGATTCAAGTGTCTGCATCTGCCGTTGGATGGACTGTTTCTCGTGTTGACTTGGCTGAATTTTGTCGCTTTTGCAGCAACCTACGTAGAGCAGCGAGTACGCCGGGAACTATATTTCGGAAAAATCGGCTCCCTGGAAGGTGTTGTGCTGATGATTGTTGTACTGGCCTTGTGCGTTCCTGAGAGTGGAAGAGCCCTTTGGCACTTGGAACTTGGCTGGCCCATCTACCAATTTCTCCTGGCTAGCTTCGCCCTGGGCTGTTTTGGGACTGTCATCACCTGTCTGCAACGAATGAGAGCATTGCCCAGAGAATTTCTGGTTTTCGGCATTGGAGGCAGCCTGCTTGTGCTGTTAGGAATCTACTTGGAACTCTCCACCAGTTGGCTGTTTTGCGCCATCACCATCTTTTCCTCGGAATTCATCCTCAGGAACATGCAGCAGCACCTCACGAGTCAAGAGAGTGTCACAGTGGATCTGGTTGTTTTTGGATTGCTGGCAGGACTGGTGGGATTTCACTGGCTTTCCTGGCATCCGATTCCATTGCTGATGCTGTTTAGCCTTGGACTGGGCCTCTCTATGCTGCTGCGCTGTCGGCGCTTGCTGACCCTTTGGCGCCCCTATTGGGTCTGGTGGAATCCATCCACACCATCTTGAGGCGCTATTGACGATGCCTCACTCCCCTTCGGATCAACGACTTCTCCAAGAGACTTGTACTGCTGGTTTGGGGACTGATTTTGGGAAATTACTTTATCTTGAACAGTGTCAAATGGTCGCTTTGTCAGGAAGCAAGGATTGTGCAGAGGAGGAAGTGGATCTCAAGGTGGGCATTCAGCAGTCTTTATAAACAATCTGACCATTAGGCATAGTGGTATTGCAGAGTTGGGCTCCTTCCATTTCTGTGAAGGAGAGATCGGCTCCTTTCAGGCTAGCGGCTCCCAAGTTGGCTTTTTTCAAATTTCCCTCTTTCAGGTTAGCTCCTCCGAGGTGAGCCTTCCGCAGATCCGCACCTTCTAGGTTGGCAAAACGTAGATATACGTCAACGAGGCTC
>CAJXNF010000239.1 GCA_913056375.1 uncultured Pseudomonadota bacterium
TGAAGCCGAAAAACTAGGGTTCAAAGCCATCTTCATTGCCTCAACCGCAACAGACGCGAGTCAAAAAAGAAGCATCCGGGTGATCCAGGTCGCTAAGATCGAAGAAGTAATCGCTAAAATCTTCGCTAAGGCGCAGGGTTAGGGTGCGTTTGATGCACCGCTTCAATTTGTGCTACCACCTCATCGCTCAATTCAATAGCTATGCTCTCGATGTTTTCTATCAACTGCGGCATAGTGGTAGCCCCAATAATGGTAGAGGTCACAAAAGGTTTAGTTCTCAGATAGGCAAGCGCCATTTGAGGAAGAGACAAATTATGCTCTCTAGCAATCTCAGCATAGGCTTCAGTAGCCGAAGTCGCAACCGGACCGCTGTAACGACTGTAATTCGGAAAGAGCGTCACCCTTGCGTCTTTAGGTGCTTTACCGCCAAGATACTTGCCTGAAAGCACTCCAAAACCTAATGGTGAGTACGGAAGTAATCCAATGTTTTCTCTGTGACTCACCTCAGCCAGTCCCACCTCATAAAGGCGATTCAACAAACTATAGGGGTTTTGCACGGTAATCATTTTAGGCAAAGAGCTGTCTTTCTTGTGCTCTTCAATAAAACGCATCACACCCCAAGGGGTCTCGTTTGAAAGGCCAACATGGCGGATGCGTCCGGCCTTGATATGCGCAGCGAGCGCCGTTAATACCTCGTAAATATTGTCCTTCCACTCGTCTGTTTCAAAGGCCTCAGACGGATAGTCACGCTTGCCAAAGAAATTCGTGTTACGCGTGGGCCAATGCAATTGATAGAGATCGATATAATCCGTCTGCAGGCGCTTCAAGCTATTACCTATCGCTTCGTCTATACCTTCAGGCGTAAACCCGGTGGTGCGAATATGTTTGGTAAAAGGAGCCTTGCCGGCGATCTTGGTAGCGAGTATTAGCTCTGATCGCTTGCCGTTCGCTTTTAACCAATTTCCGATGATTCGCTCGGTATCCCCGTAGAGCTCAGGAAGGGTTGGTACGGGATACAACTCAGCGGTATCCCAGAACTGGATGCCTTTGTCAAAGGCATAGCTCATTTGCTCAAATCCTTGTTCTTGAGTGTTTTGGCGACCCCAAGTCATGGTTCCTAAGCAAATCGTCGAAACATAGAGGCCAGTTCGGCCTAGGGGTGGATATTCCATTTTTGAGTCCTCTCAGGAAGGTACTACAGAGAAAGATTACTGACCTGTAAGGTTACAACCACTATATTCGACATGCCCATCGGGCATAACTGTATTGCAAAGCTTGGCACCCAGCATCGAAGCACCTGTCAACTTCGCTTTCTCCAAATTAGCACCATCAAAGTTTGCACCTTGTAGATTAGCGTTCTCTAGGTTTGCTCCACGCAAATCCGTACCCTGGAAACTGGCACTCCTCAGGTCTGCACCCATCAACTTGGCACCTTGGAGGTATGCTCTCTGGAAATTGACTCGTTGTAGGAAAGCAATCTGTAAATCTACATCCCATAGGTTTGCACGCTGAAGGTTGCTATCAACCAACACAGCGCCCTTCAAATTCTCATTTCTCAGATTCATGTCCGACAAGTCACATTCCAGACAACGTTTCGTTTGCATCAACCGATCAAAGTGGGCCTGGTTGAAGGCCCAGGCTATCGTACCCAGCCAAAAGCTAAGGAAAACAAGGATTGTCCTTTTCATGAGGTGTCCTGTTGAATGGATGAATTGTTGGATTGCACCGCATCAGAAACCTGCGATTTCAGTTCTGTGGCAAGCGAGCAAAGAACAAACCGATCTCCCCCAGAATGGCAGAACAATGCTGATTTTAAGATCAGTAATCCTTTCAAGCTTCGGGCATCTGGTAACCAGGAGTAGACTTTGAAAGCGCAACCTCTTCCTCCGTCATATCTTCGCTGATCCCTTCAAAAAGTGGAGATGACAGGTACCGCTCTCCAGTATCCGGCAGCATGCAGAGAATGACAGATCCAGGCTCTGCTTGCTGCGCAATCTGAATCGCAACGGCAAAGGATGAACCACCTGAAATCCCAGTGAAGATTCCTTCCTGGGCAGCTAGCTTACGAGACCACTCAATGCCTGCTGCCCCAGCAACCGGGACCAATTCATCAAACAGTTTATTATCGATCGATTCTTGTAGTACCAGTGGGATGAAGTCCGGTGTCCAACCTTGGATTGGATGTGGTTCAAAGTGAGGGTGACTCACAGCAGGAGAGCCATCCGCATCACGTTGTTGAACATGTCCACTACCAACAATCTGAGCGTTGGCCGGCTCACTGAGGATGATCTTCGTTTCTGGACGTTCCCTGCGCAGTACCCGAGCAACACCAGTGACCGTTCCACCGGTGCCATATCCAGTGACCCAATAGTCCAAACGCTCCCCAGCAAAATCAGCCATGATCTCACGGGCGGTTGTGTTTTCATGAATGTCAGCGTTGTCCTTGGTTTCAAACTGGTGTGCCAGGAACCATCCGTTAGCTTCTGCGAGTTCCACTGCTTTCTTGTACATCCCGAAGCCTTTTTGCGCTCTCGGTGTAAGAACAACTTTTGCTCCCAGGAAACGCATCAACTTCCGTCTTTCGATTGAGAAGCTATCCGCCATTGTCACTACCAAGGGATAGCCTTTAGCCGCACACACCATCGCAAGGCCAATCCCAGTATTCCCACTGGTTGCCTCCACCACAGTTTGTCCTGGCTTCAGTTCACCCCGCTTTTCAGCTTCTTCAATGATACTGATCGCCAAGCGATCCTTAACGGAAGCAGCCGGATTGAAGGCTTCCGCTTTTACATAGAGCCGCACTCCCTCCGGAGCTAGTTTGTTGATTCGAATACAGGGAGTATTGCCGATCGTGTCAACAATCGAATCATAGAGACGTCCCTGACCGTTAGTACTTCGTTTATTATTAATTGCCATGAATTTCTCCTCTCAATGAAAATAATGAAGCTTTATTTGGCCAAGTTGGTAACAACAAGACGAACGGGAAGCAAGCACAATTCTTGATTCCTCCGCCAAAACCACCTCTGTTCTCAACAGGCTAGGTGGCTGGATTTGGCTGGACTTTCCACAGGGCCCCTTCATCTTGGATTTTTCTTCCTGCAAGAAATTTTGCTCCCCCTTTTCACACACCGCGCTTTTACGCATCAGTTGAGTTCGAGTTTTAGCTCTTATGAACGCTACTCCGATCATTCAGGAAAGCCGAGTATTGCTGCGCATCGGATTACCCGTTGTCATTTCAGGAGTGCTCAACCTCTCCATGCAGTTCGTCGATACTGTGATGACTGGGCATGCTGGCCCAAATGAATTGGCTGCGGTGGCTTCAGCCAGCGCCTTGTTCCATCCAATTGTTTGCTTGGGTATCGGAGTGATGGTGGCCCTGACACCCATCGTGGCTCAGTTGGAAGGAGCGGGCCGCATCAGAAAAATTGGTCCCAATGTTCGACAAGGCATTTGGATTAGCCTGCTACTGGCTTTGCTGAGTATGCTGTTGCTCCCTTATTTGAGTAACGTGTTGCTCTGGATGGACTATGAACCAGAGGTTGTCAGCATCACGGATGGCTATCTGGAGGCAATCATTTGGGGACTACCTGCAGCTTTTGCCTTTCTAGCCATCCGACATAGTCTTGATGGTCTTGGCATCACTCGACCTTGTATGTACCTGACTCTCCTTGGTCTGGGAGTCAATATTATTGGCAACTACACTTTGATTTTTGGAAACTTCGGCTTCCCAAGAATGGGAGCTGTGGGGGCAGGATGGACGACAACCATTGCACACTGGGTCATTCTGATTGGGGCACTCATCTATCTTCAAACTAGTCAAAGAACCGGAACTATTCGCTTTCTCAGCCGCTTTGATTGGCCCACCTGGAGCTATTGGCGAGAGATTTTGAGGATCGGCATTCCAAGTGGGCTCAGTTTTGGGGCAGAGGTCTGTATGTTCACCGTTGTGGCTCTCATGATGGGGAAGTTTGGAGTAACCGCTCTTGCTGCACACCAAATTTCTATTAACGTAGCAGCACTGACCTTTATGATTCCCATGGGAATCTCAGCCGCAATCACTCAGCGTGTAGGAAATGCAGTTGGTCAAAAGAATTGGAAAGAAGTACGTTTTCGTGGGTGGCTTGGAGTGGGAGTTTGCGTTGGTGTCATGAGCCTGACCGCCAGCATCTTCATCCTATTTCCAGAATCGATCATCGGGCTCTATACCAGTGATAATGCTGTCACTGATTTAGCAACAAACATCCTTTGGATGGCAGCCTTGTTTCAACTCTCTGATGGCTTGCAAGTCTCTTCAATGAGCGCCTTGCGAGGACTGAAAGATACCCGTATTCCCCTGCTGACCAATTTGTTCTCTTACTGGCCTGTGGGGATGGGGTTGGCTTATCTCTTTGGATTTGTATGGGAGTGGGGTGTAATCAGTGTCTGGGGTGGTCTGATCGCAGGATTAAGCGTAGCAGCTATCCTGCATAGCCTGAGGTTTTACTTGCTCTCCCAAGTACATATTCCGGAGCCACAGTATGCCCAAACATGAGCAAGTCTGCGTCTCTTCGCGGACTGCTCGCTTAGCATTCAATCTATGTGAAGTGCCCACATAGATTTCAATCTTGTCTAGCCGATCTCAATCCAACCAGAATCTGGATCATTACCAAAGCAAGAAACACCCGCTTGCGCAAGATGGCTAAATTGGCAAAATCTGCCACGGAAAGGATATTGCGCATTTTCTGGCAACTCTACCTCGATCTGCCAAGCATAGGTCTCATTTGCACTGAGTACCTTTTCCTCCAACTCGACCACATTTCTCAACTCAAAAGAAGTATGGGATGCTCGGACCAAGTCCGGACGAAAATCCACTTCACCTTGCCGGTCATAGACGATATCTGCCTCTAGCACCTCTACTTCTTCTACTCCTTTTGTAATCACATAGACATCCTCGGCCTTCAAATCAGCATCACCAACTTTCACGGTGATTTCATACTCATAACCGAAAAACTCTTCACTTGCAGTGGCTGATAGATGGACTTCAGCACCACCACCTGTGAGTGTGTTTTTCACCGATTTTAATTTATCCAAGAAACCCATATTGTTCTCACAGAAAGGATTTGCAAACGAACAGTGGCCAGAAAACAGAAATTCTGACCATGCAGAGAGAGGATTCGACCAAATAATTATTTAGTCAACTACGTGGTGTGCTATCGAGTAGCCAAATTCCAATTGAATTGTGTTCCGCAAACTTAGGAGGTGAACCTTTGTGTAGAGTGAGGTGGTATTCA
>CAJXNF010000240.1 GCA_913056375.1 uncultured Pseudomonadota bacterium
CAGTTGGTGACGGTGACATTGGGTTATGCAAACTAAAGCGATATATCGAATCCTCATAAACACGTACCGTACAACCTGAATGAAAAGATGTGCCATGGCTGCTACCAAATCCTGTTCCTTGCACAAGTGAGCCTTGTCCATCATTCAAGGCTGAAAAACCAAAGTCTTCCTCATAATCTGCTGAAATAAGGAATTGATAAACACCATCCGCCCTGAAATCTATGCCACCATTCTTCAACAACGGAACATCTATTGTCCACAAGATATCTGATTTTCTCTCAAAATCTCTTCCCTTAATATGAGGATCAAACTTCTCAAACATATTCAAAGAATCCCACACAAAACCATTGAGCTGGAAACTTGAGAAAGAAGTGACAGCCTCAACAGAATCAATACCCGCGCTGGGAGTGAGCCTTAATGTCATATCTTGAGTATCAACTTGAAACAAAATAACTTGAGAAACTTTCGATCTAAAGTTTATGTTATGGAGACCACTACCATCCTTGCTTTGCTTAAGAGGCCACAGTAAATCTTCGTCAATATCAGATTCAAAAACATTGAATTTCAGCTGATTTCTTGTGTTGTGATTGACAACAACTCGTATTGAATAGTAGCCGGATACATCAGGTGCATGGATACCGGCAACAGGTACTGAGACTTGCCAGCATGTTGAGGAAACTTGAACCATATCAAGCTCTTGATCAAACGGATTCCATCTCCACCTTCTTCGGTGAATATTGCCAATCAAACTCAATGATTGAATGGAGGATGAGTCCAGGTGTTCTGTAGTGAACGAAGGAAGTTGATACATTCCCGGCACAGTGTTATACCCTCTCTTAGCAGTCACCGTACATGCAAGCAATAATGTGCCCTGGCACAGACACAAAGCTCAACCCATGATTAAATTAATCTTATGCGCAATACATGGGGAAGTTTGAGCATTTTCGTCTTCAAATGCTGACAGGGCATCATGCATACGCGCCAAAACACATGTCATAACAGATGATCCTAACTAGTATGAAATTGAACCTGTGAAGCGCGTGGCTGCTCGTTTAACCATGCATTACATCGGTTCATTGACACAGCTCTCGCACAAAAATGTCTAAAAAGATTCTCGTTGTTCTTTCCGAGTGGGGCTACTGGGGAGAAGAGCTAATCGGCCCCTTGGATGTCTTGACCTCCGCAGGGTATTCACTGGACTTCATGACACCCAATGGAAGAAAGCCTGTAGCGCTTCCTCCCAGCATGGATGAAACCTACATTGATCCTCCACTCGACAAGGGGGTAACAAGTGCACACTTTGCGAAGAGAACCAAAGAAGTCGATAGCTCTGATCTGCTAACTAATCCGATCAATCTCTCGGAAAAGCTGCCATTGATGCCATACTTCAATAGTGAGAAATTTGGTCACAAGTTAGAGGAATTTTTCAACACTCGGGAAGAATTCTGGAAAGAATTTGTCGATCCTTATGATGCACTTCTGCTCCCCGGTGGAAGCGGCCCTATGGTTGATATGGTCAACAATGAGCGCCTGCACAATTTAATTCTGGGCTATGTCGACCGAGACAAGCTGGTAGCAGCTGAATGTTATTGCGTCACATGCCTTGCTTTTGCTCGTGAGTGGACCGATCGCAAGAGCATTATTTGGGGCAAGAATGTCACTGGTCACGCTCGTGAATACGACTACAAAGAAGGTACTGGGTTCGCGCAGATGTATGGCTATGACGGCGAGCCAATGAATACTTCTGCAAACTTCGGACCTCCATTTTACCCATTGGAGTACATCCTTAGAGATGCAACCGGACCTCATGGTAAGTATCACGGTGGAGTCGGTCGGACTGTGTCCACAATTCTGGATTACCCATTCCTCACAGGTCGCTCCACTCAGGATTCAACACTCGTTGGAGAATTGATGGTGAAGGTTCTCGAAGAGGGTATGCGTAAATACGGTTGGTGATAACTAATTGCCGATGATCATTTCAAGGCCGTAGCTGTCGATACGGCCTTTTTTACTTTAACGAGATCTCCCCATGCGTGGTCACGAAGCAATTTTGAGGCAATTCCTAGCCAACGGAATTGACCATATGTTTGGAAATCCTGGAACCGTTGAGCAAGGCTTTCTTGATGCGCTCTCCGATGTCCCGGAGATGAAATATATCCTGACTTTGCAGGAATCCATCGCAGTTCTATGTGCGGATGGATATGCACGGGCACGATTTAAGCCAGCGCTTGTTCAAATCCACAGTTCTCCAGGGTTGGGGAATGCCATTGGCAATCTCTATCAGGCTATGAAAGGCCAAGCGCCTCTCGTGGTTATCGGAGGAGACTCCGGGATTAAGTACCAGGCCATGGACGCACAGATGGCGGCTGATCTGGTTGCTATGGCTGAACCTGTCACGAAATGGTCTGCAATGGTTCAACATCCGAGCAGTTTGCTTCGGATGTTGAGACGCGCCATCAAAATTGCCTCTACACCACCTTGTGGGCCGGTTTATCTATGTCTTCCAGAAGACATCCTCGACAGCGAAGTCACCGAGACAATCTTTCCTGCTCATATCCCTAGCTACAATACATCCCCAAATCTGGATGAATTACAGAAAGTTGTTGATCTCATCAAGTCCGCAAATAATCCAATTATTTTAGCTGGTGATGGTGTTGCATGGACACATGGAGTTGAACCACTTGTAGAGTTAGCGGAAGCAATTGGAGCCAAGGTTTATTCTGCAGATGGTGGTGAAATCAACTTCCCTGACGATCATCTGCTGAATTATGGAAGTACTGGACACATGTTCGGAAGTGCCAGTCTTCCCATCACAAAAAACTGTGATCTATGCATTGCTCTTGGCTGCTATTTGCTCCCCGAGGTATTTCCTGAGCTAGGAGACATTTTCAATAATGACGCAAAGATCGTGCACGTTGACACGAATGTCAACAATATTGCCAAAAACCATCGAGTGGACATCTCATACGTTTCACGTCCTGGCAGTGTCATTGAAAAACTACTTCCGTCAATAAGAGCCCTTCCAGCTGAGTGGCACAAACTATCACTTACACGGCGCAAAAAAATTGAATCTGAGTCTCCTGTTGTCAACAACCGTGTAGACCAAAATTATGGGATTCCAGATGATGCCAACAATTCCAATATTGATGGCAAATCGATCTTTATGCGGTCTGGTCCATTCATCAAGAGACTCTCAGAGAAAGCACCTGAGAACACGATTATCTTTGATGAAGCATTAACCAATTCTCCTCCGGTCAGTAAATATTTCCCAGGGCGTAAGGCAGGTGATCGGATGATGACACGAGGTGGATCTTTAGGAACTGGTTTCCCTGGTGGCATTGGTGCGAAGTTGGCACATCCTGAACGGTGTGTCATTGCTTTCTCTGGTGACGGCGGGAGCATGTACACCATCCAAACGTTATGGACAGCAGCCCGACACGGTGTCAACACAAAGTTCGTTGTCTGTCAGAACCGTTCATACCGCCTTCTGCAAGCTAACATCACCCAATTTTGGAAAGAACGTGGTATCGAAGGTCGTGATTTCCCCTTGGCCTTTGATTTGTCAAATCCACAGGTTAAATTCCACGATATTGCAATCGGACTCGGTGTTATGGCTGAATCCGTTGAAACGCCTGACCAAATCGAAAGTGCCATCGACAGAATGTTGGGGTACGACGGTCCCTATCTGATCAATCTTGTTCTGGATGGAGACGTCCATCCAGAACTCGTTGGCGTCCACTGTGGTCAATAAAAATCAAATCACTCTTTTTTCTCTTTCATCATGATCACTCACCCCGAACTCTGGGCTTTTGCTGCCAATTGGTACCGTTTACTGGACATTCACGCTCCACTAGAAAGCTTCCGTCCGTTGCTCACGCAAGATGTTCAGCTGGTTTTCCCGGAAGCAACCGTAACGGGCTTTGAGGGTTATTCAGGCTGGTACAACAACGTCATCAACATTTTCTTTGATGAAGAGCATACGTTAAAGGTGGCCGACATTACTGAACAAAATGAAGCTGGCTGTGAAGCTCACGTTATTGTGAATTGGCATGCCAGCATTTGGAATGCTCCGGAAGCTCGCAGCATTCGTCTGATGATGGATGCTGACCAGACCTGGCAGGTACGCCGTCAAGAGGATGGATCCCTGGCTGTTTCCAAATATGTCGTGAATTTCATGACATATGAGCCAGGATCCTGCAAACTTTGAGGAAGTTATTTCTCAAACAGCTCACCACTACCATCACATCAACCCTGAAGGTTTTCAAATCATGAAAAATGTCCCTGACAGCAAACTTGGAAATCTCTACCGAGAACACATCAATCTGATCCTGAAAAAAGATATCGATGGTCTCTTAGCTCAATACGCTGATGACGGCCTCTTGATCTCCAGCTTCGAAAAAACACCTAAATACTTTCGTGGACGTAAAGAACTAGAGGTTCATTTTCAGGGAATCCTAGGAATCGAAGGCTTGGATACCGAGATTGCTTTCTGGGCCGAGACTGAAAATCCGACGACATTGATGATCGTTGAAGCTATTACTATGCAAACACCCGGCGGCGAAGCAAAGATGAGATTTGCTGACAGCTGGGTTCTGAATGATGAAGGTCGGATTCAAATCCACTTCGCCGGAATGACTCAGTACCCAGACGGAACTGTCGCCTGATTTTCCCATGCTTCAAATTATTTCTCAGCTAGCTATCACTTGCAAAGACCAGCAGGTCACTGAAGAGTGGTATTGCAGGAACTTCGGCTTCCGCAGAGCTCGTGTCGCCAAACTACCGGATGGCAAAGAGATCATCTTTATCAAGATGGCTGATTCTTGCTTCTACTTGGAACTGTTTGCGGCTGATGGTGACTCACCTTTACC
Organism: uncultured Pseudomonadota bacterium; assembly: GCA_913056375.1. Lineage (GTDB taxonomy): Bacteria > SAR324 > SAR324 > SAR324 > NAC60-12 > JCVI-SCAAA005. The sequence goes on from CAJXNF010000240.1 coordinate 4,869, forward strand.
TGATGCTGAAAATGACGGCTACACGTTCCCAGGGTTCCGCCACCTTGCATTTAAGGTGGATGATGTTGACAAAAAACTGAGTGAAATCAGGCCTCTTGACATCACCCTTGGCCCCCTTGATTTTGACGCCTTCATCCCCGGTTGGAGAACAGCCTGGCTTAAAGATCCCGATGGTCGCATCATTGAAGTTAGCCAGGGCTTCACCGACGAATGATTGACTTGCAGATAAATTTTTAATTTTTGGCCAGGCTCCAAAGCCTGGCTTTTTTTGTGGCTCAGCTGAACTTCAGATCAACAACTTTTTGCGCTGTGACCACACCTGCTGAATGCATACGAACATCAGAGGCACTCTGGATGGTT
>CAJXNF010000241.1 GCA_913056375.1 uncultured Pseudomonadota bacterium
AGTCAGCCGCAATCGGTTTTCGATGGTTTCAGATCCGTAATCGTCGTCTCGATTGTTGAACCTGACAGAAAAGCATTGATCCAAGAGCAGTTGGTCTCCACCATTAATTTCAATGAAATCGAATCCAACCTCTTGAGCTCTCTCGGCAGCGTGAACAAAATGTAAGATGATTTCTTCAATGTCTCCCTCGTCAAACTCTCTACTGAGATCGAAGTCCCGGCCAAAGTTGTAGAGAGATGGCCCCACTGGATTTTCTCCACAAACCTCTTCCGAAGTTCTTGCACCTGCATGAGAAAGCTTGATTCCAATGCACGCTCCCTCTTTCTTGATGGCTTTGACTAATTTTTCTAAGCCCTCTAGGTGCTCTTCCTCTGAAATACCCAATTGACCAACTGCCATCTTCCCTTGGCGGGCAACAAAAGCTGATTCTGTAAGCATGGTGCCTACGCCTTGCTTTGCCAGGGCTGAGTAGTGACGAATCATTTCTCCAGTGACAATCCCGCGGTGGTTTGCAAGGTTTTCTTTTGTTGGTGGGGCAAGGATTTGATTGCGGAATTTGATGCCGAACGATTCAAAAGGTGTAAACATAGGTTTTAACTTGGGTGGAACAACTGGAAATGATCAGGATTTGTTGCGAGAAGCTTTCTCTTCAATTCCCGATTGGCCGAAACGACTCCTAAGTTCATTGTCGATATCTTCTAAGGATATTTCCTTTTCGGCCATCAAGACAAGGCAATGAAACCAGAGGTCAGTCAATTCATGCACCAAGGCAGCACGATCTTGACCTTTAGCAGCCAAAACTACTTCTGTGGTTTCTTCACCAATTTTCTTCAGAATCTGATTTTCTCCCTTTTGAACAAGGGATGCTACATAAGAAGAGTTAGTATCACCCGATGCTATTCGCTGATGAATGGTTTCTAAAACTCGATGGAGCATTGACATCTATTGGGGATTTGAGGAACTGAGTCTTCTAACCTGTAAAATCTCAATTTTTTTTCGAAGAGTATTTCTGTTGATGCCCAGAATACGGGCAGCCTTCTGTTGGTTCCACCGCGTTTCTTCCAACAACAATTGCAATAGGGGTCTTTCTATCTGGTGAAGAACGGTGTCCATCAAATCCTCTCTTTGCTGATGAACAAATTCCGGAATTACCATATGAAGTTTTTTGTAGGCCAACTCTTCCAGTGTCTCTTCAAATTCTGGGAGTGGGGCTTGTCTGAGCAGATTATGTGGAAGCGCATCTTTGGTAATGACTTCACTAACGTTCGTAATCATCAAACTCTTGACTACATTTTCTAATTCTCTGATATTTCCTGGCCAAGAATATTTTTGAAGAATTTCCATCGTTTCTTCAGTAATACTCTTGCGCCCTACGGCTAGTTCTTGACGGCCTTTTTTCAGGAAATGTTCTACCAGCAGAGGGATGTCCTCACGATGTTCCCTAAGAGAGGGGACACTAATTGGGAACACGCTTAACCGATAAAAAAGATCGGCACGGAATTCCTGCTCCGCAATCATTTTGTTTAATTGCCGGTGTGTAGCAGCAATCACTCGCATGGAAGCGGGAATCAACTCGCTACCTCCCACCCGCTCAAACTGTCGCTCTTGTAGAACCCTTAACAGCTTTGCTTGCAGCTTTAGGGGCATGTCGCCAATTTCATCAAGAAAAAGAGTTCCTCGACCTACGAGCTCCAGTTTTCCACGTTTGCGGTCAACAGCCCCTGTGAAAGCCCCCTTTTCATGGCCAAATAACTCAGATTCTAGTAATTCACCTGGGATTGCCGCGCAATTTATCGCGACGAATGGTGCTTCTGAACGGTCAGAATGTGCATGAATGGATCGTGCAATCAATTCTTTGCCCGTGCCACTCTCTCCCAGAATAAGTACGGTCAAATGGGTTGCGGCTACTCTACCAATCGACTTGAAGATGTCGCGCATTTCACGACTTCTGCCAATTAGTAATTCTTGTTCTTCGCGGTGGGTTAGTTGGAGTTGGCTTTGGCGGTCGTCTCTGTGACTTCTTAGAAGGTGTTGGCCTCTTTCAAGGATTTCCTCTACTTCTTGGATGTCAAATGGCTTCGTGATGTACTCAAAAGCCCCTTTCTTCATGGCTTCTACCGTGTTGAACATAGTGTTCTGACCGGTCATCACCGTGATCAATAAGGAAGGGAATTGCTTCAAAATTTCTTCGGTGAAAGCCAGTCCATTCTCCTGTTGCAGGTGAATATCAACAAATGCCATGTCGATGGATTGGCTTTCTAGAATTTCCAGTGCTTCTTGGAGATTGGAAGCAATGTGAGGCGTTGCACTGGCTCGCGAGATGGTTTTTTCTAGGACCCAACGAATACTTCGCTCATCATCAACAACCAGTACATTGCAACTCATATCTCGTCAACTGCTCGGAGATCTTACATAGCGCTGTAGCTCGTCTTTGAGAAGGCGCAGACTTAAGAGTGCATCAGCACCAGCAACCGCTCGATCAGGCCCAAATTCACCACGAACCTTGTCTTGAAGCTGCATAATATTTCTTGAAACAAGGGTGCGGGCGGCGTTGTAGTAGTATGCATCTGGCCGAACATCCACAAAAGGTGAGGTGTCACCAACAAATCTTGTGGATTGAGCTGAGTCTTGTGTCACTTGAATAAGTACATCTTCCAACATCAAAGCATACTCAGCCCTAGTGATTTCTTTATTTGGGAAAAAGAGGAATTGAGGGTTGGATTCGAGGCCTCGAACCTGAAGTTTGAGAATGGTTTCAATATCTTCACGCAATGGATGTTCTGAGATGTCTGATGCCAGCGGCCTTTCGATTTTGCTTTCGCCAGGAGGAATAAAATCTTTTGTTGGAGATTCAAACTTTAGCTCTTCCCTCTGCTCAGTTGCATTTCGGGTGTAAAGATCGGCCAATTTGAGCTCTTGCATCAACAACGCTGCCATATCGGCACGAGTGATTTGCTCGATCATCGCAAGCTCGCGCCCATGCCTTGTACCTGGCTGAGCTCGGACAATTTTGTTCAGTTGTTCGATTGCATGATTAGCGTCTCTCGTAAAACCACGATTCAACTCAAGTACTTGAGTGAAAGCATTCTGGGCCTCCTCAAATCTCAGAGCTTTTTCATTCGATTGGCCCCAATAGTACCAAGGTTCTGCCTTGCTTGCCTGAAGATCAGGATGATCTTCAAAAATCTCCAGGGCTTCATTAAAATGATCCTCAACATCGTCGATCCAGTCATCTCCCTCTGCTCTGGCTGTAATAGTACGCATTGCCAACAATTGAACGGAGAGTTCCTCGTTTGGGCCCTCAGCGTTGCTTAGAGCTTTTTCCAATAAATTCTCAGATTCCTCAAGGAACTCTGCAGCCTTTTCAGGCTCCAATCCGACTTGTTGTGATTGGAGAGTAAGGACAAGCGCTTTGCCTGCTAGAGCAGGTCCATATTCAGATTGCAACTCAAGACCCAGATCAAACTGCTTGGAGGCAGCATCAATCCTTTGCTCATCAAGTAAGTCTTTACCCCGCATCACATGGAAACTAGGGTTGTCAAGTGTCCCCTGACTAGGTCGTGGTCCTTGATCCTTGTTACATCCATTGAGTGCAACAAGAGATATAATTATGAAAAGGATGCTCAATTGCCAACGAATACGCATAGTCACCTCCGTGGTGGTTGGATAAATGTCCGACCATTCACTTGAAAACAAGCTCGATTCAAGCAGCGCCTTCCAGGCTAGATGGTCGTGTATCTCCAAAGCATGATGGTAACAGAGATTTTTCACGCAAATACCTCAGGAAATAGAGCATGTTTTTACGCATGCTTGCCAAGTCTTCTTCCAAAGGATTTGCTTCCCTGACAAACCATTCATTAATGAATTCGTCAATCAAATCAGGCGTCCATTCCTGATACACAGGTGGTTGGAAATCGTCCAGAAACACTTCAAGATCTTCATCCAACCTTGAGAGATCTTCTTCTGACCAATCGAGACTCTCCCGGAAATCTGCCAGGACTTCTTCTGAGATTGGGGGAACTCTAACAACTTCCTCCGAATCAGAATCAGTGGTAGCTTCTTCCTCAATACCTGAATCGGCGGAGCCGGGTATTTTGGCTTCGGGCCCATAAATCAATTCACTGGGGCTTTCGGAGATTAGTTCAATCAATTCGCTGTTTCTCACTTCATAATCATTGAGAGCATCATGAATCGTCTCTCTTGTCAGTGCTTCCTCTCCAAGCGCTTCAGCACGTGTTTTGAGATAGACTGCCACGATCATTGGATTTGAAAGATGAGGAATTTCATTACTGTGATCCAGTTGATGGATCGTAGCTTTCGCCAGAAGATTATCTGGTGACTGTGGAGTTGTCTCTCTCTCAAATTCCTCAAATCTAGCACGGAATCCCTCTAGGAACTCTTCGGTGAGCAGCCTCATGAGTAGCAAAGGTTCTGGGGTTTTTGCTTCTAATTCCTCTTTAACTGCCTGAATATCAAATTTCAGATCTTCAAACCGTTCAGAGAATGCTAGGAAGGGGAGTGTGCTCAGTAATTCTTCCAAACGCTTTTGGGTTGCAGCCTGGGGATTACTGATCATTCTTCGGGAGGCAAACTTACGACGTTGTTGTGCTTTCGTATGTTTCTTTGCCTGCTGGCGCTTAACCATGCCAGCTTTGCGAACTTTTTTCTTCGCCATTCGGGAGTGCCTAAACTACTAGAGAGGGGAGGAAGGATCCAATACGAAAAGGTATGGATAACATTTTAATAGTAAACCATTCTGTATAGCACAAACTGATTGTGAATCACACCATCTTCTTTTCTATCGCATATCCCTTGGTTCGCGGATGATGGTTCGCACAGATTTTCTTCGTGAATAAATATCTCTTGTGAGAGGATTGTCCGGTGGGCTTTCGTATTGTCTGTCTAGGTAAATTCTGAGCTGTCCGTAATTCAGTGGATCAGGTTTGAAACGGCGCTTTGGTGGGACATAACGGGCAGCATCTCGACGTACTTTGTCTTCAAAATTATCAGGATATCGTTCAGCAACATAATTTGGGATAACCTGCTGGGATTCTGTGTAGGAGCGTAAACTCTGATAATCCAAAGGTCGAATTTGTCTTCTCCCTTCACCTGCTGCCCAAGCAAATCCACCTAGGCTTATCGTGAAGAGGATTGTAAATAACAACGTAATTTTTCGGGGCATTATTTACTCAGGGGATTGCAGTAAGGTTTGTT
>CAJXNF010000242.1 GCA_913056375.1 uncultured Pseudomonadota bacterium
AGGAAGCTGAACGTAAAAACGAATTCTTGCGTTACATCCATTCCAAAAATCCACCTGCCTGATTGACCTAACTGATTATTGAAGTATTAGGCTGCTCGCCTCTGATTCCTCAGTTCACTGACTGAGAGGGTAATTCGCTAAAGTGTCGCTGGAAATAGTTCCTCGTGGTCGAAACATCCCGGTGACCCAGATTCTCCTGTAAGATCTCCCAATCTTTACGGGATCTTGGGCGTAGCTGATGGTAGCGGTTCATCGCATAGGTCATGCGAATGCGCTCTGAAGTGACCGTGATACCTGTCTGCACGCTCAATTCTCGGAAGAAGAGGCTGACCGTACTTCCCAGCATTCGACGACCTGTTTTCTGGAAGACCCAGCGGGAAGGAGATCGTAGATCCAGTAAAATTCCCAATAAGATTTCATCAATGGGAATTCTTCGACATTTTGGATCACGATAGTAAGGTTGGCGGGGATCTGGAACGATGATCTCTCTATTAAGCCACAAGTCAACATCATGCCAGGTCAGAGCAAGGATCTCCCCACGGCGCATTCCTGTCAATAAGGCAAATTTTAGGTAGTATTCGAACCAGGGATCACGACTGTGGATGGCTTCACAGAGTTCTTCAATCTCTGCAGAGGATAGTATACGGAACCCAGTTGGGGAGAGGGGGCTGGTCACGTCCATGTGTCCTGCAAAATTAAGAAATTTAAAATTCTAGACCAACTCCAGCTGACAAAGCAGGCACAGTTCCATTGATCTCTTGATTGGGATGCCCCTGCTGTCCTGAAAGCGCAAATTCATAGAAACGAAAGCTAGGCTTGAGGAAGAAGTACGCGACACGTTCCTGCACTACAAAATAATGGCTCAGTTCTGTATGAATCTGTCCACCCGTTGATTCTCGTGGCGTTAGGTAATAATATTTTTGCGGATGAAATATACCGGTACCTAGCTCTGCACCTACAGCAAGTTGTATTGGGGCCTGCGGAACTGTTGTGGTGTAATCCAGACCAACATTCATCGTCTTGATAAAATAATTGCTCGCTTCGTATTCTCTGTACGTGACAGAGTGCCTCCATGGGGAACGATTCAGGTAAGTTCCATGAACTCCCAGACCGAAACCATAGGACCCATTGACAGCTCTGCTCTCAATTCCCTTGGACCCTTCGATGGTATCAGAAATCGCATAATACCCGTAATCAGCGGTCGCTGAATAATTCCCGAGGTCAGGGTTCGCGAAAATAAACGCACTTCCCAGCAGTAAGATCAAACTGAACATCCGTAACTCCTAAAGGTCGTTGGCACATCGAAAGCCAACATCGGGCCATGCTAAATTAGGCCGGGTATACCCTCGATAAAAGCCAGCTGCCTCAAAGGAGCCAAACGCCCAAGAAGAACCCCGAACGACGCGCTCCATGCTATTACTGTCTGAGATTCTCTCGGCTCGCCCACCTGGCCGATAAGCATCCGAAACGTACTCTCTTACGTTTCCTGCAAGATGGCGAATTCCCTCAGGAGTCTGATCTCTGTTCACACTCTCCACATTCACACTACTATCGATTCCGCTTTCACGTGTCACACTGAAGTTTGCGCTGAAACTAGGTCCCCAAGGATATTTTCGCCCTTGAGTTCCCCGAGCAGCTCTCTCCCACTCGGCTTCTGTGGGTAGTCGCTTGCCTAGAAATCGACAGTACATTCGTGCATCTTCCCAACTGATGCCTACAACTGGTAGCTCTGCGTTTTCTGGAAGCATCATCCCCTGTGTCCAACTTACAGGGCGCCGGTGATTGTTGGCCTCAACAAAAGCTAGGTAATCACCATTGCTTACCTCTGTTTGATCAATTTGAAAGGGACGCACCCGCATCAAACGTCGATTGGAGTTAGCATAAAGAGGGTCATCTGTGCCCATTAAAAACATGCCCCCAGGAATGGCAATCATCCCATTTCCCTTATTGCGCTCCAGTCGCTCCTGGATCTTTCTCGAAAATGGATTGGAAATGGTGACACTGCCTTCATCGTTTTCACGAAATTTCAGCAGATCCGCCCAGGTTATCACTCCGCTGAAGACGTTCATCATTTTCATGGAAGCAACGAATTCACCGTCCACACGCCTGGAAATATTCCCATATAGAAATGCATCTACTCCATAGAGTTCGCCAAGTCGACGTGCTTGGTTTTCATCAATGTAGATCTCTTGGTTAAGCTTCTGTTCGTTGTAGATCAATTGCAGATTTTCACGATCAACTAACTTTAGGCTTTTATCATTCGCAATTGCCACAGTTAGATAGTCAATGATTTCTTCTGATGAAAGTGGTAAAGGCGCTTCAAGATCCCAAAAACTGACTCGCTGAATCTCTTCACCCTGAATTCTTCTCGCGCTCTGCTGAAGTGAGGCCAAAAGAGATTGACTCAAGTTGGTCAACATTTGATGTCGAGCCGTCATCTCACTGATCGGATACACTCCCGCCCAGGCAATTGAAGAATTCTGAACGTCAATTGCTTTTAGGATCAAAGCCTCATCGTAGACAGTACCATAAACAAACAATTCCACGCCGAGTAGCTTGCCAAGCTCACGATAATCATTTGGGGAAACAAACTCTGAAAGTTGGATCTTCTGCTCTTTTAAAATCAGTTGCAGTTTTGAGCGATCTGTAACCTGGAATCTCTCTCCACGAACAATCTTCACATTGGTATAATCGATCAACTGCTCCAAATCGATCGCCCTGTTGCGACTGCGCTGCTTGATTCTTGAAATTGCAATCGTTCGATAGTTACCCACCAATTCATTGACCGAGTTGGCAATGCGTTCAGCTAGAGCTTCCGTGTCTACTCGAGTCTGCTGCGCAAAAATCAGATTGGGAAACGCAAACATCAATAAAATGATGGGTAAACAAAGCCAAAAAAATGTATTCCGACTAAACACTGACAATGGGGTACTCCGCGCAAATTTTTTGGTAATAGCCCAATAACTGTTTATGAGCTCGGTCGATTCCTTGCTGTGCTTGATCGCGTTGATAGGTATCACTCGGTTTCCAATGTCGGGTTTTGAGTCGATAGGGACGAAGCCCGTGCTCCGAATCAGAACTTTCACAAAACAATTCAGTAATTGGAGGCTTATCAGTCCAAGCACTGCCAAGATTGATTTCTAAAGCTCGATACCATTTGGCGAACTGTTTTAAACGTGCTTCCTCGAAGTAACCGACCGGATTTAGTAATTCAATAACCTTCCGCAAGGCCTCACTAGACACGTACCGATCATAATCAACAACGTAAAGGCTCTCTGATAAGAAGAGTGGTCCACCATGAAGAAAGAGTCCCTTTCTTTTGACGGTTGACCCACTCTGTACTATCTCCAGGCCAACACAACCTTTTTCTCCAGCCAGAACGGCATCTTCAACATCTTCCACAGAAACAATGTTCAGCTTGGGGTAGGCCGCCATCACGATTCCCGTGTAGCGTCCCTTGACAAAGACCTGCTGCCCAAATCTGGAGAGTGTTTTCAGATTCAGGGGATGTTTCCTCTCAGAAACCTTGGAGATCAGGAAAAACCCGACAATGTCTTGGATTTCAGTCTGCAGAACCTCATTGTAACTGCAGAGCATTGCTGAACCCGCGATTCGGATTCCAGTGGGTTTTTCCAAATGGTAATTGTACATCCCCCATTTGGTAACCCGGGATGGATCTCTCAGATAGTATTGGGTCATCGAGAGGAGTTCATCCAAGCCAACAACCGTAAAATCAACTTCATCCAATCGGATTAGCGAAGATCCGTTGTGTGGTTCTTCTCCTTCCACTCTCAGCTTGTAAGGGCCAATCTGCCAATCGTAACCTAAGAATCCGAGACGGTATGGCCGATGGAAACGCTTTCTATCAACGAACACTGAGAAGCAACTGGGTGCTTTTGTGCGAACCTCTTCCAGAAAGTTCAGCGCTTCTTCCAGTTTTAGGCTGCTCCTTGATTTGCTTTGGGACAGAATCTGCAGAATTGCATCAATTTCTTCAGAAGAGGCCCCCAGATCAACTAGTTTCTGAAGGAAATTATTCAGTGTGCGCCCAGAACGGGGAATCGCACAGGTCACATGAAAAGGTGCATTCATAAATGGTCTAAATTAAGGAATCCATGTCATGCAACGGACGTGCGAACTTGTCGGAGCCAAATGATCGTATGATCAGACATTGTTGAGGAACATCATCGGGTTAGAGGTTTTGCCTTGAAGGGCGTGGGCAAGGCGTCAAGATAGGAATCAAATCTTTATTTTCAAGCTCTCGCAACTGAAGAAAAATGTCGCGAATCCTGCTGTTTTTGTTGTCAATTCTCCTGTGTCCCCCTGTCTTTGCTGAATCTTCCCATGCATCACTCTTTGTAAAAACAGTCGAAGAATTCACAATTTTTCCAAAGGAACAGCCGAATAACGCCGTCTATCGCGATGGGAAATTGCTACTACAAAGTCCCTCCGTTCAATGGATGGACCTCGTTCAGATAAATGACACAGAGTCATGGCTGGTTTCAGGGATTGATGAAGAAGGCAAGTATCATGGGCATCTTCTCCTCAACGAGAATGACAAGCTAGCGATGACCAATCAGGGCTATGGAGTCTATGATATTTTGAAAGAAGAAACCGGGATTCTTGAAATTTATAGGACCCACAAGGATCAACTGGAAATCATAAAAACGAAGTACAAGTCTGTGAGGAGCCCCACTGCTTCCCCAACTCATCTGGTCTTTGCCCACATTCGAGATTCCCGAAAAGAACGGAACAAGCAAATTTTTGAATTCCGTCTTCATCTCATTCGCCACGACTCCACAGCAATCAAGAGCCTCAAGCTTTACCCAAAAGACGAGTCTGCCAAATTGGAGATGCAGTGGATAGACAAATCCAAAATTCAAATTCGTTATCATGACGGCAAAACTGAAACTTTTGATCTGAAGAAGTACGAACCGTCTCTATTTTGACTGATCCGAATCCGATATTCATCCCAGACTGGTCTTCATGTTAGCTTTACCGTTCCCAGCGATTGATCCCGCTCTGTTTACTCTTGGTCCTATCTCAATGTTTGGAATGGAAGTGGGCCCTTTCAGTCTGCGTTGGTATGCGCTGGCTTATATTGTTGGTATCATATTGGGGTGGTGGCTGCTTCGGCGCAACATCAAAGCAGGCTTATCTTGTCTTACCCCCCAACAGCTAGACAGCCTATTAAATAGTTGCATTTTTGGCA
>CAJXNF010000243.1 GCA_913056375.1 uncultured Pseudomonadota bacterium
GTTTGGGCTTCTTCCGGATCATCTATATCTAACTGTTCGAAGGTCCCACCTAACACGAAATTATCAATTTTGAGAACACGATTCGGAATCATTTCTTCAAAGAAGCCAATCTGCAGGAAGTTGACTTTGAATTTGATGTTGAATTTTTTCTATTGATTGGGAGGCATCGATGGGCGCACATCGTTTTGGTTCACGCCTCAACAATTCTCTGAAAGAAAGATCAACTCTTTGGAAAAACTTTACTGATTCCAAATCTAGCCTTGAGAGGCCCACACCCCCATTGGCCTCTCGTTGCCGCAAGCGTTCAAGAGCGATTTCCGGAGATAATAATAAAACGAACGTTTTGTCAGGTTGAAAAGGTTGAATCTTCTCACGGACTATGGAGTCAAGAAAGGCCAAATCTAAATTACGCCCACCACCCTGATAAGCGACGGTAGAATCATGGAAACGATCACTTATCACCCACGTTCCTTCAGCAAGTGCAGGAACCACCTTTTCCTGAAGATGCTGAAGTCGGTCTGCCAAGTACAAGAGGAGTTCGGTTTCAGGAATCATCTCTTGATTTTCAGGATTCTGTAACACCTGCCGAATTGCTTTCCCGATTCTTGTTCCTCCCGGTTCTCGGGTCAGTTCTGTGTTGATACCCCTTCCAAGCAAAAACTCACTAAGCAATCTGGCTTGGGTACTTTTCCCACAACCGTCAATTCCCTCCAGAGTAATAAATCGTGGTGGAATCTTACTCATTGCGAAACATTCAATTTTAATTGAATTGATGACTTCGGGAGCGAAGAATAGCTGAGAATAAAACAGCCGGAACAACTAGAATTCCAGCTGTAAACCAACTCTCTTGTTCTACAAAAACACTTAGGAATCCACATGATAAGAGGCCAATCAGTGATACCCACTTTGGAAAAATTTGATCCTGCTCTTTGAGCCGAAGTGCTGCCAGATTTGTGATTCCATAGTAGAGAAGGACAGTCACTGCACTTAAAGACCATGTCATGCGAACATCACCCATCAAACATAGCGCAGCGACAACACCACCTGTGAAGAGAACAGCTAGTCTAGGGTTACTCTGAGTATCTAATTTAGCAAAAGCTTTGGGTAGATGATTTCTTCGCCCAAGAGCCAGATAGACTCTTGAAAGTCCAAGAACTAGATTCAGTAAAACACCAAGCATTGCAGTGATGGCACCCACCTGAACACATTTCTCTAACCAAGGCTGCTCAAACGCCTGCACTACTACTTCTAGGCGAAGGGATTGATTTAAACCAACTCCGAGTCCTAAGTCTGCCAAATACTGATACTTTGTCAGGACCCAACCAACAGAAGCGTAAAGTAGCCAGGTAACTCCCAAAGTTGCACAAATGGCCAATGGAATTGTTCTTCGTGGCTCTCTGACTTCTTCCCCCAAAGTAGCTATTCTACCGTAGCCTGTATATGCAACAAACAATAGTGCCGTGGCTTCCAGCAGCCCTTTTGGATCTAATTGATCATCTCTCAAGTTAGAATCAGCAGTCGTCTCTACAAAAGTACCAAATAGAACAAAAGCAACTAATGATAATATCGTTATCAGAACGATAGCGATATTGAACTGATTCGATCTTCTAAGGCCAAGTAATACTAAGCAGGTGACCAACAAAGAAAGAGCAGCACTTCCAAGTCGCAAAGCAAAATCAGTAAGCTCCAAATGGAGTGCAGCAGCGGAAAAGCTCAATGCTCCCATTGCAGCAGTAGCAGCAGAGGCACTTTTAGCTGTTAGAAATAACCATCCCGCAAATATACCAACTAACGGATGCAGGGTTCTGTAAGCATACTCATAGGTCCCTCCACTGACAGGGAAAGCAGCTGCCAATTGCGCACTACTCAATCCGTTGCAGGCCGCAAGAATTCCTGCAAAAAGGAGAGCCAGCCCAATCCATTCTCCAACTTGGCCAATTACTAATCCAATACTGACAAAAACCCCTGTCCCAAGAATTGACCCTAGGCCAAGAAAAATAGCACCCAGGACACCAATCTCACGACGCAGAACCTCCGGATTCCCCATGATTTCGATTGTTCAGAGTCTCAAGGTTTGACCGTGTTTCACTGTGATAAAGCTTTCTGGACTTAACTTCTTCTCTGTCAGGACTTCTTTCAGACGTTGTGATGGTTCCAGTAACGGTTCGTCGGTGAGATTCAAGAACGTTCCCCAATGCATGCCAACAGAGAATCTGCTTTGAACGTCCTGATGAATTTGGACAGCCTCATCTGGATTGACATGCATGTCTTGCATAAACCATCTCGGAGCATAAGCTCCAATCGGAATTAAGGAGATATCCATGCTTCCAAAGCGTTCACCAATGTCCTTAAAATCCTGAGAATAACCCGTGTCACCCGCGAAAAATATCTTCTGTTCAGGCGCCTCTACTACCCAACCAGCCCAAAGTGTCTTGTTGGTATCGAATAGTCCTCTCCGACTCCAGTGCTGCACAGGTACGGCGTTCAACTGCCAGTCACCAACTCTATGACTTTGCCACCAATCAAGTTCGATCACATTTTCGTTGATACCAATATCAGCAAACCAATCTTTCAAACCTAGTGGCACCAAAAAGAGAGGTGGATTTGCCGGCTGTTGTTCTACCAAAGCCGATACAGTTTTCCGGTCTAAATGGTCATAGTGGTTGTGTGAGATAATGACGATATCAATGACAGGAAGATCCGTTAGAGATAATCCTGGTTCCACCAATCTCTGTGGTCCCAAAAAATTTACTGGCGATGCTCGTTGAGTCAAATGGGGGTCGGTAATCAAATTGACCCCTTGGTATTGCCAGAGAAATGTAGAGTGTCCAATCCATGTCAGTGTTGGGACCGTTCGGTTTTCTCTGAGGAAATCAACGTCTGGCTTGATCAATTCAAACTGAAAGGGTTCTTGTTCGATCCGATTTTGACGCCAGCGCCATAACTTGGAAAAGCTTTTGGTCATCCTCTCAGGTGGAAGATAATTATTTTGAAAACCATCTTCTGTGTGATGTGCAGGCCGATTCTTGGCTAGCCCGTGAGAATCGATACAAGCGCTCAAAGACATCAGCAAAGGAAGTGACAGGGCAGACAATTGTCGTCGGTAAAGCATTTTGTAACTAAGGAGGGATTAAAGGCGTTCATCACTGAAAAAAGTGTAAGCTGATCTTTGTTCGACTAGCTTAACAGATTTGGGTGTGCATCCATGAGCAAATCATCAAAGAGACCTGCTGCGTGGCGGTAAGAAGCCAGACAGGTAACCATTGCGGCATTGTCTGTACATAATTTTGGTGGAGGATACCAGAGCTCGATGCCCTGCTTTTTCGTTTCCTCCTCAAAGGCCTCTCTGAGAAATTTACTGGCTGCCAAGCCTCCAGATACTGAGAGGCGTTTCAAGCCGTAGGTGTCTAAAGCTCGGAACGTCTTATGAACCAAAACACGGGCTACACTTCTAAAAAAACAGGCCAATACTTCGGGCTCATCCTGTTTTGCCTTTTCAGGTTCTTGTTCTTTAAACCTCAAGAGTGCTGTCTTTAGCCCACTGAATGAAAAATCAAAATCTGGTTCATGAATGCGAGGGCTTGGGAAATCGTAACTGCTTCCTGGATTGCCAACAGCAAAACGGTCTACAACGGGTCCTCCCGGCATTGGATAGCCAAACAGTTTCGCTACCTTGTCCACACACTCTCCCGCTGCATCATCCATACTTCGACCAACAATTTCGTAATCGAAGTGATCTTTTGCATGCATCAGAAGAGTATGTCCTCCAGCAACTACCAAATGTAATATTGGATACTGAAAGGGTTGGCCTGAGAGAACACCCGCGTAGGGATGCGCTTCAACGTGGTTTAGACCGATGAGAGGAATCTTCAGTGAGAACGCAAGCGTTTTGGCGACCATCACTCCAACTAGAAGAGCTCCTAGTAATCCTGGCAAATTACTAACAGCAATGTAGTCAAGGTCTTCCAACTTCACATCTGCTTTACGACATGCCTCATCGATCAAAGCATGAATCACTTCGAGGTGTTTACGGGCCGCTCGTTCTGGAACAACGCCACCAAATTCTGCATGGTCCCGATATTGAGATAATGTCAGGTTTGCCAGAATTTCTTGGTGCCCACGCAGGATTGCAACTGATGTATCATCAAATGTTGTATCAATCCCCAGTCCCAAGGCATTTTTAGTCAAGTTTGTTCCCAAAAGGTGTTGTTTAATCAGAGCAAGACGTGAATATCATAAAAGGCATGAGTATAGGCAGTCACTGCAAATCCACGCACAAAATAAAGTACTGTGAACAATAAACCAGCTACCCAGCGAAACAGAAAGCTATGCAAATCAAAGTCGTCTCCCAGACTACCGACATAATGAGCTAAGGCAAAGAGAAATGAGGCGGAGAGGATCGCAATCACAGCAGTTAAAACCGTACTCCGCAAAATTGGGTGCAAGCCGAAGAACAACCCATTTAACAGCAGCACTCGAAAAACAAATTCTTCGTATAACCCCGCTCCAATTGAGAGGGCGAGTTTCTGAGATGTCTGGTTACCAATCAAGAGATCCAAAACACTGGAGTATAAAAGTAGGTTCACCAACACTCCCAGGACCATGCTGTAAATGAAGGCCTCTAGAAGTAAGATCCCGGCATGATTTAGTGGCAAGCCCATCTCAGGTCTTTTCAATCGAAGCCAGACGAGAGCGCCAATCAGAATACCGATCAAAACAAAGGTCACGTGTTGTGGCCGAATTTCAAACGCCTGAAACACGTAGCGCACCCAAACATCCATTGCGTTGCGGATCTGCCAGGCTCCTCCCGTATCGCTCAAAAGCAATAGGATCTCATAGCAAACCAATAGGGGTAAGGCTAGAAGCACGGAGGCATAGGGGCTCCTAGTCGTCTCCCAGTAGGAAGGCATCATAAAGCTTTAGACTAGATTCTAGTGATTTGGACGGAGTCGATGAAATTCAAGCGGCGCAGTTCAAAGGCGCGATCTTCAGCTTTATCTTTGGGCACCTTGCCCACACGCACACGGTAGAGAACACTATTGTCCTGATTAATGTGCGTATGTATGTACGCATCAGAAAAGCCCTTCTGACGCAATTGATTGAGTACATCCTCAGCATTTTTTCGCAATTTCGAAGAAAAT
>CAJXNF010000244.1 GCA_913056375.1 uncultured Pseudomonadota bacterium
GGAGTGCTGCTTGTCATTTTTGAGTCACGCCCTGAGGTGGTAGTTCAGATTTCAGCATTGACTCTGAAATCCGGAAACGCCGTTATTCTCAAAGGTGGTAAGGAAGCATCCGAATCCAATGCTTGTTTGTTCGGTATCCTCGATAAAGTTCTCAAGGAATTTACTGATTTGCCAGATGGCACTGTGAACTTGCTTCAAAGCCGGGAAGCTGTCAGTGAGATTGTACAGCAGAATGATTGCCTTGATCTGATCATCCCAAGAGGCAGTAACGCTCTTGTGCAACACATTCAACAGCATTCAAGAGTTCCAGTACTTGCCCACGCAGATGGCATTTGCCACGTTTACTGGGATCAAGCTGCAAGCTTAAGCAAAGCGATGGAAATTATCATCGATGCCAAGACAGAATACCCAGCGGTTTGTAATGCCATGGAGACGCTACTGATTCATGAACAAATTCCAGAAAATGAAATCAAGCAGCTGCTTACTAATCTTCAGGAAGCCGGGGTCGAGATAAGAGCCTGTTCTGAAATTATGAAAAAGTTTAGTAATAAATTAAATGGGATTATTCACGCATCCGAACAGGACTGGAAAACAGAATACACAGATCTGATTTTGTCAGTCCGTCTGGTCTCCTCCCATGAGGAAGCAATTGGACACATCAACCAATATGGCTCTGGCCACACAGATTCGATTATTACAGAGGATAGGTCGATTGCAGAAAAATTTATGGATCAAGTGGACGCAGCTAATGTTTTTTGGAATGCCTCGACTAGGTTTGCTGATGGTTTTCGATATGGATTCGGTGCAGAAGTAGGGGTCAGTACTTGTAAAACTCACGCTCGTGGCCCTGTGGGATTAGATGGTCTCGTAATCTACAAATATAAATTATACGGCAGTGGCCAAGGAGTGGCCCGATACCATGAAGGAGGAAGGCAATACCTGCATCAACCTCTTTCACGCCTAAATTGACTGCAGAAAACTGAAAGGAGATGAAATGAGAATGATACTTTTGGGGCCACCTGGCTCAGGCAAGGGTACCCAAGCACAAAATCTGATGCAGGACTACGGGATGGTGCAACTATCAACGGGTGACATGCTTCGTGCAGCTGTTGCTGCAGGCTCTGAGGTTGGCAATCGAGCTAAGGCTGCGATGGATGCAGGTAAGCTTGTTTCAGATGAAATTGTTGTGTCCATTATTGAGGAGAGAATTCAGCAGGAAGATTGTGCTGGTGGGTACTTGCTAGATGGATTTCCAAGAAACGTGACCCAGGCAGAGAAATTGGACGAAATGTTACAGGAGGCAGGGCAAAATATTGATTTTGTTATTCAACTGGAAGTTGATGATGAACTGCTGGTCGAGCGTGTGACAGGTCGTCGGATTCACAAGCCAAGCGGTCGAAGCTACCATATCAAGTTTAATCCCCCACAGGTTGAGGGGAAAGACGACGTCACTGGGGAAGATCTAATTCAGCGTCCAGATGACAATGAAGATACGATTCGTGAGCGTCTGAATACCTACCATGCTCAAACAGCTCCTCTCATTGACTACTACGGCAATCAGGGCATCTTGCGTAGTGTCAACGGGATGCTCGGTTTGGATGAAGTCTATTCTGCCATCCGAGGGGCAATCTCCTGATTAAAAACTTCTCGCTTTCAAAATTACATTTTTGATTGCGAGGAGATCTTGTTCAATTTTACCAATTGTAGAAAACCTTCTTGAATGTTCTTCCCACCCTAATTTCCTTGCCGATTCAGAAACTCTGGCTCTTGAAGAATTTGTAATTTTTCAGCAGATTCCCCTTCTATTCTCCTCAGTAATAATTTACACAATTGTTGACCCGCCGCCTCTAAGGAAGAGTGATAGGCATTGATTCGTGGAGTGTTGAACTCCAAGTAATTTGTTCCTTCGAACGCGATCAAATCTAGATCTTTCCCTAAGATAAGATTTGCTGAATTCATCTCGGTTAAAATCCCCAGCGTAGTCGATACACCAGGAGAGACAATCGCAGTGGGGGGATGAAGTAGTTCCATGAATTGCTTCAGAACTCTTCTTCCAGCCTCGAAAGATAGAGCGGTACTAACCTGCATTTCTTTTTGAAAGCACAATCCACAATTCTCCAACCCTGTTAGAAATCCATCAAGTCGATGTCTTGAATAATTCAATTCTTCTGGAGGGTTGATCAATCCAATTCTTTGGTGCCCAAGCTTGGAAAGTCTATAAACAGAATCTTTTGTAATCCATTCATGTCGGACATCGTAAAAAGGATGTGGCTCAGGGAGTTTTGTTCGGCCGAAAGTGACAAACGGAAATTGTTGTTGCTGTAAGTAGCGA
The DNA here is from genome assembly GCA_913056375.1 of uncultured Pseudomonadota bacterium. Taxonomy (GTDB): domain Bacteria; phylum SAR324; class SAR324; order SAR324; family NAC60-12; genus JCVI-SCAAA005. The sequence goes on from CAJXNF010000244.1 coordinate 2,333, forward strand.
ACGCGTGAATCATCATTCCGCGTTTGACCAATGATCAAACCGTCAGCTAATTGGCCATCGACAATGCGCTTGATTGGCTTAAGCAGATCTTCTTCTTCAAGTCTTGGCTGAATCGTCAGGGTGTATGGGCTGTCCTGTAGCGAGCGGAGAATCCCTTGGCAATAGAACATGAAGCCCATTGCTGGGAAGGCACTCTGTGGTTCTGGGGATAAAATCAAAGCGATGGTGTAGCTGCGCCCAGTTCTAAGAATCAATCCTCCCTGGTTGGGGACATACCCCAATTTTTCTGCAGCTGATTTCACGCGCTGGATGGTTTCGGGGCGCACCTCTGGTCCATCTTTGAGTGCCCTGGAGACCGTTGTTACCGAAAGCCCCAGAGCTTTGGCAATGGTCTTTAGATTGGTGCGTGATCGAATCATGCTCTCTAACATTGACGAGCAAGTTGCGCTGGATTGTCCTTGCTCTTTTTGTCTGAGTAGTCAGGACAGACGATGGATCAATTTTCTCAAGAATTGCTCTCCCTGCTCCATCTGATCAATAGAGATGAACTCATTTGGCTGATGAGCCTGATCAATCGATCCCGGGCCACAAATGACCGTGGGAAATCCTGCTTCCTGAAATTGGCCTGCTTCTGCGGCATAAGCCACCCGGGAGCGAACAGTGTTTCCTGCCAAATCTTGAGCAAGTTTTAGGGCGGGACTTTCTGCTACTTCCTGAAGTGGGGGTGTATCGGCCAAGATCGTTGTTTGTATATCAGCATCCTGATGAACCGCTTGCATCTTTGGCAGAATAACCTCCTGGCAAAATGCTTGAAATTCTTCGAAGACGCTCAAGGCGTTTTCTCCAGGAATGACACGTACATCCCAGAGAAATTCGCACTGACGTGAAATAATGTTTAGTGCAGTTCCTCCATGAACAACACCAGAATGAACAGTCGTGTGGTGCGGTAAGAACCCATTGTTAGTTGGCGTTGCATCTCTAAAGCGGGCCTCTCTCTCTGAAAGCCAGTTGATCAATTTCGCTGCAGTCATCACAGCACTGACACCACGATGTGTCTGGCTGGAATGTGCCTCGTAACCGGTCACAACAGTTCGGAAAGCACCAATTCCCTTATGCGCAGTCACTGCTTCCATCATGGAAGGCTCTCCAACAATCACAGCCTCTGGCTTGGGTATTTGTTCCTTGATTTGATTGATCAGGCGTGGTGCCCCCAAACAGCCGATCTCTTCATCATAAGAAAGTGCAAGATGAATTGGTTTCTTCAATGATTTCATTTCTGGAACCAAAGAAAGTGCAATAGCGCTGAAGCCCTTCATATCACAGGTCCCTCGTCCATAAAGCTTGTCTTGCTTCTGAGTCAGTTCAAAAGGGTCTGTGTTCCAAGGCTGACCATCAATTGGAACTACGTCCGTATGCCCGGAAAGAACGATCCCACCTTCGACAGCAGGGCCAATCGTAGCGTAAAGATTGGCCTTGGTCCCTTCATCATTCGGAACTCGAACAGCGGTAACGCCGTGTTTGCCCAACCACTCATCAACAAAGTCAATCAAGGGTAAATTGCTGTCTCTCGAAACTGTGGGGAAACCGACTAAAGTTTTTAGCATTTCAATGGAATTCATTGTTTTCCTTTGGAGAATTAGATTTCAGACGACGGCTTTCCCATTTTTAACAACCATTCGGTGGTTTTTTCGTTCACTCACTTGAAGGATATTTTCCAAAGGATTGCCATCAACGATAAGGAAGTCTGCAAAGCAGTTCTTTTGAATTCGCCCTCTTTCTTTGAGGGTCAGCAGATCTGCAGCATTGGATGTTGAGAATTTCAAAGCATCGAGGTTGCTGATGCCAATGTCGGTCATGAAGCGCAATTCTCCTGCGTTGGCGCCGTGTAGATTATAAGGAGTTCCTGCATCAGTCCCCATCGCAATTTTGCCACCAGCTTTGTAAAACATCTTGATTGATTCCTGATGGCGATCCTTGATACGCAGAGATTTCTCAACGGCAAAAGCCGGAACTCCACGATCTTTATTCTCCACGATATTCAGCAAGGCAGAAAGGGTTGGCACCAAGTAGGTACCGGCTGCCAGCATTTCTTCAACACATTCATCTGTGAGAAAAATACCGTGCTCAATTGAATCAATCCCAGCTCTTACCGCATTGAGCACTCCCTCAGAGCCTTGGGCATGACTCGCACAAGTTTTATTGAAACGATGACCTTCATGAATACCTACAGTCAGTTCTTCAAGACTGTAATGAGCATCTTCAGGGTTGACGCCTGGAGTCATGACACCTCCGGTTGCCATGATTTTGATCACATCGGAACCTGCATGGACTTGCTCACGAACTGCCTTGATGACTTCACTTGGACCATCCGCGACCCTGCCGAAAGCATTTCCATGCCCGCCAGTCATACAGATCATTTGACCAGCAGCAAGAATAGTTGGTCCCAGTTGGCGCCCTGAGTTGCACGCGTCTCGGACAGCAAATTCCAAGAAGTCTTTGCCTCCCAGATCTCTTAAGGAGGTAACCCCTGAGCGAAGTGATTCTTGAGCCCGGTCCAAGGCTCTCATGACCAATTCTCCGGGTTTTGAGCCACCTACCTTGGACTTTGGATCACCCTCCCCCCCGTAGATTAAGTGTACATGACAATCGATTAGGCCTGGTAAGAGTGTGCCTCCGGAGAAGTCAACTCGGTCCCCAGCAAAGCCTTGAAAATCCCCAACCGGGCCAACTTCCTTAATACGCTCGTTTTCCACGAGCACTGCCTGACCTTCAAGCACCTGATGAAGTCC
>CAJXNF010000245.1 GCA_913056375.1 uncultured Pseudomonadota bacterium
GTGCAGGTAAATGGAGAACAACAGTGCCAGCGGGTTCTGCTTTCATGCCCGAATCTCCGTGGCCAATCAATAATGCTCCTCCCCTTGCTACGATGCCCTGGTTGGGTTCAGACAACCTCTCCCCTTACAGTTCCAGAAGCACCTCTCATTGAGGCTGCTCATCCTTCCTTTTCCAAGAACATCGTCTAACTGCCGAATCGGCTCACTACTCTCTACACTTCCCTAGCGCTCACTACTCTCCAGGTTCAACCAGGCAACTTCTGCGGTACTCAGAGAAACGGTCATCGCTGGTAAAGTCGTGGCAATCTCACTGGGGCTGCGAGGTCCAATGAGTGCCAGCGATGGGAACTGCTGACCCAACACCCAGGCTGTCGCAATGTTTTGGGCCTTTACTCCACGCTCTGCTGCGAGTTGAGTTGCACGCCTACGACGCTCTGCGTTGGCTTCAGAAGAAAAACAGACATCCCCGGTCGTGTCAGGTGACAAGGCGGTTCCTTGGCCCGGTTGCAGAAAATAGCCTCTCGCCTGTGAGGACCAGGACAGGTGTGTGGTGCCAGTCTCCCTCAAAAAGCCAAGCATTTCCGGTGTATTGGAGGTGATACAACCGTCCCAGACTGGTTTTTCCATCACCGCAAGCGAAAGATTGTTGTTCAAGATTTTCAGAGGTTGCAGTCCCTTTGAAGCCGCATAGGCGTTGGCTTCTTTGAAGCGGGCCACTGACCAGTTGGAACCACCAAAGGTCTCAATCAGCCCCTTGGCGTGGAGAGCATTCAAAGCATCCACGAACTCACTTACAGGCACATCAGGATTGTCGCGATGCATGATGTAAATAGGTGCTCGCTCGATCTGTAAGCGTTCCAGGGAAATGGCCAACTGGGTTGCAATCACATCTGGCAGGCAGTATGGACTGTGCACACCCTTGACGACAACACGGGCTTCCTTTGTGATTCCACGGGCTGCCATCCATTGCCCCAGCACCGTTTCATGGACACCACCTCCATAGATGAAACCGGTATCAAAGCCATTTCCGCCAGCCTCCCACCAAGCATCCCAAACAATTGCACCTTCATCGAGGGTGTCTCGGTTGTCACAGCCCATGATCAAGGCACTGATTTCTCCGGTCATACCAGGAATTCCAACACGTGGAATCGCAGGAAGATTCGATGGCAGAGTACCGTTGAGTTTTCGAATGTGAGATGGACTTTCTCCAGGGAGCTTGTAACCGGTGGCTTCCCGCCAGGCTGCAATCACACGCGCATTACCCACACTGTCCGAAAGATTTGGTGCTGGGCTAGGCGCTTCTGTTAGTCCATCAAGGATAGCACGGCTGGCTAGTTCGGCTTCATGAGCAAAAAGAATCCGAGGATCCTTGAGCTGTTCCACTCGCTTCTCCCCAGCTACTTCAATCTCAATGATCGCATCTGAAGGACCGGCATCACGTCCAGGTATCCAGGGATTCGGCAGGTGGATGTGTCCCTTGCTACCAATCACGGTGGCCGAATTGTCCATGGCTCTGCGGATTGATGTAGCACAACTGGCAGTGATGTCTTGATCAAACTTGAGAAGTGCGTGCGCCGTTTCGTCAACACCAAGCGGACCCAGGGAACCGATGCCCTGGATCTCAAGCGGTTCTGCAAACGGCAACCCTAGGGCGGCTCCAGCGACCAGTCGAGCGAAGGAAACTGGATAGACACCCACGTCGAGAATCGCTCCTCCAGCGAGCTCGGGATTATCCAGACGGGATGCAGGATTGTAGGTTGAGGCAAATCCAAAACTCGCCTCAATGTGTTGAAGCTTCCCAATCTCACCACTTCCAATCAATTCTACTAAGCGCTCAATCTGGGGATGGCAGCGATACATGAAGCCTTCCATGAAGAAGCGTCCGGTTTCCTTGGCAACGTCTGTCATGGCGACGACCTCTCCCGGGATCAGACCGGCTGGCTTTTCAACAACGACATGCTTGCTCGCTCGCAGCGCTCGAATCACCAACTCTGCATGAAACGGATGCGGTGTGGCAATGTAGACCGCCTCGACCTGGGGCGCGGCTAAGAGGTCATCGTAGCTGTTAAACCAACCTTCAGATGGTACCGAAAAGCGCTCTCCAAAGGCCTTGCAGCGTTCCGCATCACGACTAGCGATGGCGCAAAGCGTTCCATGATCACACTCCGCCAGGCCTTGTGCAAAATTAGCTGCGATTGAACCGGGACCAATGATGCCCCACTGAACCGTCTTCATGTGCTGTCCTTTGTTTATTTGTTGTAGTTCCAGAGTACGAATCTGATCCGTCGGTAACCTAGCACTTTCTAGACTTGGTTACAGTTTCCAATTGAGACGTTCAATTCATGAATTCTCTAAACATAGGATAGTTTTTCATAAATTCAACAAATCCTTTTTCCGTTCAAACACTTTCAATATATCTCGCGTCATCCTAATCCCTCTCTGGGTAGCTTATCAAAGCTAGCCCACCTGAAAAGACTACTTGCCTCTTGACTACCATCTGGTTGATATTAAGATTCTACATCCTTGCTGGCTTAAGTTGGCATCTCAGTTACACATGTCAGATGGGGCAGAATGAAAATCATCGCCAGTATCAAACTGACGAAGGGCTATGAGCACTGGAAAAGTGCGATTGAAAGTGATCATCACAAGAAAGCCAGAGAAGAATCAGGAATCTTTTTTCGAGAATATGGCTATCAAGAAGAGAGTGGGCGAGTCTTCATTGTTGAGGAAATGGAGTCCGTAGAATCAGGCAAACAGTTTTTGGCAAAGAATCCTAATTACGTCGATGAAGTTGGGGTAGATCCATCGTCACTCCAAGTCATTGTTTTAGAGGATTGAGTAGCTCTGGTCTCCTAGAATCAGACCTTTCAAGTTGAGTCAAATTTATTTTGTTTTAATCACCTTCACAACCGACAGGTTGTGAAAATAATTACTAGTGCAGAGGACTGACAATGCTGAATACGATGATTGTGCTGAAAATGAAGAATTGTACTTATGATGACTGGAAAAAGGCCTTCGATGCTGATGCTGAGATGCAAGCTGAATTTATGCGGGAAACCGTCGTCGGCAAAGTGGATGAGCATACAGCGATAGTCAGCGCGGATGTGTTTGCTCCTGAGAAAATGCAGCAGTTGATGTCAGCTCCTGAGTTCAAGCAGTTAGAGGAGGAAATGGGCCTTGAACACGCTGTGTATTTTCTTCAACCAGCGCCAACTGCTTAAACAACCTACTGACAATTGGGGTCCAGTCAATTGGATCCCAATCACTCACCTGAATCTAACAGATAATTTTTCGTTGATTCATTCGTTTTCCTCTGACGGAGCAGAGTTTCGTCTCTCCAGATTCAACTTCTGATGCTTGGTCGTTCTTCCGGAGACACGCTTCCTCCAAAGTCTGAAGGAAGAGGGTTTCAGCGATCTCCGCATCACCTTGATGACCTCAGCCTCAGAGAGACCCGTCTCTTTCTTGATTTCCTCAAAAGTGATCCGATCCTGCCATGCAAGGAAGATAATCCGATCTGTTTGTTTGGGTGAGAGCTGTGGGGCGCGCATTTCTTTATGTCTGTAATTTGGTTACATTTTGAATTGAAGCGTCAGCAGAATCACCCCACGATATTGCCGATCCTACAGCAAATCGATCCTCCAATTGACCTTAGCATTCCGATCCATGTACCTAGAGTTGCTAATTCGATTGAAATGGCTCTGCAATCCAGAGGAAATACGTCAAGGCGAGTTTGATCCTTTTGGACCCAAGGAACCTACGCCCGGTCGACGCAAGCGCAGCCCTCCACGCTTTGAGTTTCTGGGAGCGATCGGATTGCTGCTTGGCATCTTCGGTGTAATTGGTTTTCTCATCTTCAAATTCGCTATCTTCATCTACTACGTCACCAGCTAAGCAATCCTGTAGGGTCAGTTCCTGATAGACTGGTCGTTTCAGCAACTATTCCTTCCCTCGCAATTTCGGATCACACATCCTTCAAACCAATCTTTCTTCCTTGAAGTGAGAGCTTTCTTCGGGCCACTCGCAGGAGTTGGTCGGGTTGACTCAACGACTTTCTTATGTTAGGCGTTTAAATAGAACCAACTGAGGAAACATACCCGATCACTACAGAGTTGAGAAAAGCTCGGCGGGGCAGGCATCTTCAAATGGTTTCTTACCTGGGTTATACAATCAAAATCATATGCAGGAGGCATAAAAGGAGCAGGAGCACCTATGGTTATCTGGATAATTCTACTCGTAGCAGCCGCCACCATCCTCATCTTATTTCGCCAGCGAAGAAAAGAGAGCGAAGCCCTCGATATTCCCTCCGCAATGGTCATGCTCTTTCACCCAACTAAGGGGGAAGGTGATCTGACAATTTGCGGGGTCATCATTTTATACTCGATGTCACGAATCATCTCAGAACTCATCGAAATCGTTCGAGGCGTCTTCTGATCATCACTTCAACCCTGTGATCAGAACAACTGTTTCAGGCAAGCGTTTAAAATTCACTGTGAGCCGATTGCTAGGGAGGGTTTCCTAGTATGCAAAGAACTCTTGCTTCGCCAAATTGGTTCTGACAGAAGCCAACGCTGTGACGACTTTCTGCAAGCCTAAAGAGTCAACAGAGTAATCTTCATTTAAATAAAGCTTACGGTTGATCTCGATCATCAGTGATCGGACTCGTTGATCCTTTCGATAGTGTTTTAGCGGGACGATTGTTCCACTGAATGGCTCATTGCGCGCTGTGGAATAGCCCAGGCGCTGCAGCTCTGCTTCGATCGCTTCCAACAACTCTGGTGAAGTATGAAAGTCATCGGTTCCTAAGCAAAAATCGGGTCGAGCTGCCTTGGGGTTTATCTCGTAAGGTAGAGCCGTCGAGGGAAAACTGTGTCCATCAATGATCAGGCAGCGATTCTGTTCCTCTAGGATTTGATCCACCGTCTCGGTCAATTTTTTGTGATGGGGGTGATAGTACTGATCTAGCAACTGTTGACGGACTGCAGGACTGGGCTTCTCACGAATGAGTTGACGTAAAGTCCCATGACTGTAAAGCACCCCCATTCCGACCTGGCTCATTGGCTCTTCTGAATCATCACA
>CAJXNF010000246.1 GCA_913056375.1 uncultured Pseudomonadota bacterium
AAAGGGGTGATCAAGATCCCACCTGTTTCTGTCTGCCACCATGTATCCACAATTGGGCATCGCTCTTTCCCTACAACACGATGATACCATTGCCATGCTTCTGGATTGATAGGCTCTCCTACGGTACCGAGCAAGCGCAACGAACTGAGATCTCGTTTATTAACAAAATCATCACCTTCTTTTGCAATCGCTCGAATCGCTGTTGGAGCAGTGTAGAAGATATTGACTTGGTGTTTTTCGACAACATCCCAAAACCGACCCCAGTCCGGATAGTTGGGCACACCTTCATACATCACGGAACTGGCACCATTCGCTAGAGGGCCATAGATGATATACGAGTGACCAGTTACCCAACCAATATCAGCCGTACACCAGTAGGTTTCTCCATCACGGTAATCAAAAACATATTTGTGGGTCATGGAAGCGTAGGTGATGTAGCCACCAGTGGTGTGCATCACTCCCTTGGGTTTTCCGGTAGACCCAGATGTGTAGAGAATAAAGAGGGGATCTTCAGAATCCATTTCTTCAGCAGGACAGACACTGGAAATATCATCACCATTAATCTCGGTATGCCACCAATGGTCACGATTGGAGTTCATCTCTACAGTCGTGCCAGAGTGATTAACGACAATGCAACTCTTAATGTAGTCAAATCCTTCCATTGCCTGATCACAGTTTGGCTTCAGGGGGACCGCTTTATTTCCTCGGAAACCTCCATCTGCTGTCACGACAGCAGCAGGTGCACAATCGTCAATTCGGTTTCTTAAAGCATCAGCACTGAATCCACCAAAAACAATCGAATGGACCGCACCGATTCTCGTACATGCAAGCATTGCGATGGGGAGTTCTGGGATCATGGGCATATACAAGACGACCCGATCACCTTTCTGAACCCCATGTTTTTTCAATACATTCGCAAAACGGCAGACTTCTCGGTGGAGTTGCTGGTAGGTGTATGTACGACATTTTGTGGGGTCATCCGATTCCCAGATGAGGGCGGCCTGATTCTTTCTTGGGCTGTCCAGATGCCTATCAAGACAGTTGTAGGAAACATTAATTTTTCCACCCAGATACCACTTGATACTCGCGGTGTTGAAATCAACTTCTCTGACCTTGTCCCACTTTTTGAACCAATGCATTCGTTCCGCTTGCTTGGCCCAAAAACTTTCAGAATTCTCAACAGACTCCTGATACATTTGTTGGTATTGCTCTTCATTAATCAGGGCGTCCTGAAAGTTGGAAGGAACCTCGTACACTTCTGTTGCGCTCGTCTCTGCCATAACAAGCCTCCGCTCTACAAAATTTCGATTTCGAAAAGCTGCACCGCAAGGTTGCCCAAGAACCTTTTCAAGGACAAATAACGGGCAGAAAATATTTAAATATAGCAAGGTTGGCGATGAAAGTCCTGCTGAAAAGCGCAGAAAATGAAGTTTCTAGGGGAGCAGAGATTTGTCGTACAATCCAGGTAGGCCAAGGTGTGTCAGCAGTTGTTCCTCCAAGGCTAGCATTTCTATCTCTTCATCTTTGGACCTCTCATGGTCTAACCCGTATAAGTGACAGCAGCCATGAACCAACATTCGAATCATCTCAGTCTTTGCATCCCATCCATTGGTATCAGCTTGTTGGCAAACATCATCCCAACTGACTGCAAGATCTCCAACATGGACTGCTGAATGGTCGTCTTCATAATAAGACCAGGAGAGCACATCAGTACTAGTATCCTTTCCTCGATATTCTACATTTAATCGTTGCATCTCAACGGCGTCCGTGATGTAGACTGAAACAGTGCGCTCTTTTTCGAACAATTTGGTAATTAGAAACTCCATGACTGTTATCAAATCAGGAGCCCAGTCTGGTGTTTCAATAGTCTCTTTCCATTGGATTTCGACAGTCAAAGCGATTTCCTCTTTGGCAGCCATTTACTAGGCACTAAGACGATCTGCTTCTTCGAATCGGACGGATACTGTCTTGGAAACCCCAGGTTCATCCATCGTGACTCCATACAGTGCATCGCCGATTTCCATCGTTTTTTTATTGTGTGTGATAACAACAAATTGAGAATTGGTGGTTAGGCGTCGGATGAGTTGGTTGAATCTAACAACATTCGCATCATCTAGGGGAGCATCAACCTCGTCTAAAACACAGAATGGGCTTGGCTTGATCAAGAAGATTGCGAAGACGAGGGAGATAGCAGTCAATGCTTTTTCCCCACCAGAGAGTAGGTTAAGATTTTGTAATTTCTTACCGGGGGGTTGTGCGAATATTTCAATTCCACTTTCAAGGATGTCCTCACTTTCAGTAAGTACCATTCGTGCCTCTCCTCCGCCGAAAAGCTGAGAAAACAGAGTTCCAAACTGGTTGTTCACTTTCTCAAACATCTCCTTGAACCGCCTTCGGGATTCAATATTTATTTCCCGAATTGTTCTCTCCAAGTCTTCGGCGGCTTGTGTAAGGTCAGATGATTGACTCTGCAAAAATTCTAGGCGTTCCATCAGCAAGTCATATTCTGCCGGTGCTGCCAGATTTACATTGCCAATCGCTTCCAATTGTAGGCGTTGCTTCCTTAAACTATTCACCAGTGAAGTTTCATTGACCTCAGTTAAACTCTCCTCCAAATGACTCTCAGGGTCAAAGTCCCACTGATCGGAGAGTTGTTCTTCCAATTGTTCTCTTTGTAAACGATGCTCAGTCTGTTCAATCCTTTGCTGATGAATCTGTTGAAGCAAGTTTTCCAGAACTTTTTGTACTTCTTGAAGTCTTTTGGTCAAATCACCCTGTAACTGGTTCTGCTGCTCATAGGTTTTGGTGTCTATTTTGATTTTTTCATCCAAACCCAACCGTTTTTTCAATAGAGTTGGCATTAGAGTATCCAGTTCCTTGATGCGCAGTTGACCTTCTTGGCTTTTTGAATTTGCCAATTCTAGTGCTTCCAAAATTCTTTGGCGTCTACTTTCAATCTCTGATTGATTTCGCTGATTTCGTTCTAAATTTCCTCTGATGTTTCGGATTTGCTCTGTAGATTCAGCTATTTGCAGGCGTAATCTAGTATGTTCTTCACTGACTTCTTGAAGACTTTGTTGTTGTATTTGAATCTGTTCCTGCTGTAATGCTACGTCATTCTCTAGTTGCTTCCGACGTTCCTCATGATTTGTGAATTCTAGTTGAATTTCCTGTTTTTGGTTTTCAAGACGCTCCTGCTCAGTCTTTAAGCGCAGACCGTCTTGTTCAATCATCTTTAAACTCTCCTCGGTTCGAAATACCTCTCGTTGATTGTGCTCCTTTTCTTGCTGAAGGCGGGTAAGGTCTAGTTGAATTTCGTGAAGTCGTTCTCTCAGATCTTGAATTTCCAGTTCCCGTTCTTGGCTCTCTTCTTCAAGGCTTTCTAGCCCTTCTTCCAGTGCTTGAATTCTGTCTTCTTCAACTCGGGACTTATTTTGAAGCAATTCTATTTCTTGCTGTCTTTGGAGGAAGCCAAAAGATGCTTTTGCGGGTCGTCCACATCTGATCCCCCCAAAAGCTGGAAGATATGTTCCTGCTGCAGAAACCCAGGCTCTAGATCCAGTGTTGCTCTGCCACTTATCCAGAGCTTCTTCAAATATAGGTTCGTTTTCCTCTACAAAGGTTATTTGTTGGAACCAGCGATTTCCCCACTCTTGAAGGGGTGGTTTACATTGGATCAACTTATCGGTGATTGAAGTTGACGATGAGATTTCACTGAGGGGTGGTAAGCGGTCCAATGTTAGAATCTCTAAGCGACTGAAATTCTGCTCTTGGCAAAGTTTTTCGAGTTTGGGGATGTCCTGAATAGAGGTCAAGATGACCCAATCGAGTATGTTCTCAAGGATTGGGGCTAGTATTTTGGGATTATCAGTATTCAAGATGGCGAAGTCTGCAAATATTCCCAGAAAGCCAATCTTTTCTTTTTCTGCCGGATGTTGCTGAAAATATCTCAATAGCTGTTGAACGCTATCACTGAAATCTTCATAGCGCTCTTGAATTTCCCGAAGTGAATTCAGACGAGATTGGAGTTTCTGAAACTCACTGAGCAAGGATTTCAATTGATTGCGTCGTTCCTCTAGCACTTCCTGCTGTTCATCGTGCTCGAGCCTAAGATCTTTTAATTCTTCATCTAATTGCTCTTGTTCTTCCTCAAGAACACTAGTTCTTCCACTGGATCTGCTCAATTTTTGTTGAGCCTCTTGCACATGATGCTGAGCCTGAATGTGTTGTTCTCTCAGTTCCACCAACCGAGTTTGCTGTTGCTCAAGTCGCTCGATCACAAAATTTTGCTGGTTGGTCGCATTCGTCAATTTCGTATGAGTTTGCAGTAAACTCTGCTGTAAGTCCCGAAGCAGATTGTTCTGTGACGCCAAAGCTTCGTTTTCTTGGAGGCGATCGCTTTCCAACTTTTGAAGTGCCTCTGCAAATAGCTGATAATTTTTTTGGAGGCTCTCCATCTCAAGTTGATCTTCTGATGCTTCCAGTTTTAACTCATTTTGGGCTTCTTCCAGTTGCTGATTGTCCTCAATTAGCTGCTGAATTCTCTCCTCAGCATTTTGAATCCCCTGTGAGATCAACTGTCTTTGGCTCTCAGCATCCTGCAGTTCCTTATCAACCAAAAACATTTCATTACGAGTTGCGGCTAGCTTTTCGCCTGACAAAGTGATCTCAAGACCCAGTGTCTCTAATTCGGTCACTCTCGTTTGTTTGGTCAATTGCTCTGCAGTTTGTGTGGCCTCAGTGATTGCTATTCTTGATTTGGCATCCTCCTCACGTTGTTTTGCTTGGTTCCAACGATACAAGATTAATTGATACTCAGCTTTCCTGATGTCTTCCCTAAGTTTCAGATATAGTCTGGCTTGTTCTACTTGGTCTTTCAGACCTTCTTCCTGCCGTTCCAACTCTTGTAGAACATCATCGACCCGAAGTAAATTTTGGCGAGTTTCATCAAGACGCTTTTCAGCAGATTGTCGCTTGAGTCGAAACTTTACGATACCAGCAGCATCGTCAATGACATCTCTTCTTTCTTCAGGTCTTGCATTGATCATCTCCTCAATCTTACCCTGC
>CAJXNF010000247.1 GCA_913056375.1 uncultured Pseudomonadota bacterium
ATTCTGGGCGCGCTTTGGGAGCAAGATGCCGCAGGTTCGAATCCTGTCTCCCCGATGCGATCGAAAGCCAGTTCCCAGCTGGATTCTGAGCCGTCCGCAAGGGCGGCTTTTTTGTTGAGAGCAACCAGCGGCTTAACCCTGTCTCCCTTGAAACCGACCTGACACCTCAAGAAGCGCTGCAGGCGTTGGGCAACGACTGACGAGAAGCAAAAGGGATGGGCGCCAGGAGCGGGTTCGAGGCTCAGAAGACCGCATTGGTCCACGACCTGCTCGACGTGAGTTGAATCGCTGTAAAAGAACAACTCGAAAGCCCGGCGCGATGGGCTATAAGGTTATGGATAGGTTATGAAGAGATGAAGACAAGTGCAGCCCACGCCAAGCTTGAACAGCTGCAGCTAGCAGCAGAAGGATGCCTGTCTCGCGAGGAAGCACAGAAGATCCTGGCGAAAGCGGAGAAAGCCCATGAGAAGCTCGAATCCTCAGCCGCTCCTCTTCATCGCCCGAAACGCTGACGACAGCACCGAACTGCAGATCATCGGCGGGATCGTTAGTGGTAAAAGCGATCAAGGCATTCTGCAATTTTCAAAAGATTGCCTGCTCAGTAACTGTCAGGTCAAAAATCATCATTTTTAATTTTAGCGAGTGCTGATAATTGCAGTCTCAGCTGTAAACTCAACATCAGATGTCCGAGCGGCTGAAAGACTGATTGCTGGAAATCACGGCAAGTAGGACAATGACAACCAGCACAAAGACAACAACAGCGTCTTTAATCGGGACAACGCCGAAAGCATGGACAACCGCAGACCAGGGCAAAGGGCAGGGTTTGGCAAGAGGAATTCGACTTACTTTTGATGAAGGGGCATCTGAGGCGGGTTCATCGAAGAACAACACCTCAGCCGATCACGCCAGAACAAGGAATTGTGTCACCTTTATTACCTCTACCGAGAGGAATTAACTAATCCAAAGTTGTTATCCGGCGGATCATCCACTGCACCACAGCGGGTTTACATAACTCATCTGGGAACGACACAGATCTCAATGCTGGGCCCTCCAATTCTCTTTAGGGTTTTCCTATTGGCATTCGTAGGAGCAACCGTTGCAACTGTGGCTAACTCCAGAAAAGACTTTGCCTTGCTCGCGGGCACCTTCCTCTTGGGGCTTGGAGCCTTAGAGGCCGTTCTTACTCTCGTCGGCTTCTAGCTGCAGTCCAGCGCCTCCACGATTGACCAGAGCAGAGACAGCTTCAGGTGCTGGCGCCTGAGGGCAATGATGAGCTGGGTGCGCTTGCCGTGAATGAGGTGCTGCTGAACTGGCTTGACCCTTTTAACAACCGAGTTGCGCGGGACAAGATCGTGGCGAGGCACCTGGATGTGAGCCTGTAGCTCGATTAAGGGATGGAACCCACTCGACCAATCCCTCGGATGGGGGAGGTGATTCCCAGCGGGAACGGCGATCGTGTGTTTTCGGGGCGGGAGCCTCACAAACCAAATCGACTCTTTATAATAAGCACAAGGATAGAAATCAATTCCATGATGAAAGAATTACTAGTTCTGGCTATGCTTTTTATCTCAATGCCTGCACAGGCACAATCGATTGAATATAGCGAAAAAGTTCGGCTTTTCTGTAATGCAGGGATTGATAAGGGGCAGGATCCTTGCGGATATATTTATTGGTATGCGATGGCAATAGGGGCCTGTGAGCTGAGCAATGCTGGGCTGCTTACGCCCGAAGGAAAAGCTTGGATGAAGCAATTCATCCTTTCACCCTATGACATGGAAACAGCCCCGCCAGAAATAAAAGAAGCATTATTGAAGACGGAATCAGAAGGATGCAATTTGAGCAATTAAATAAGTTTGCTGCAAAGTCAGCTAAGTGAAGACTAATTGTCGCCATCCATCTTCCGAAAATTCCTCCGGTATTCACCCTGTCTTACGCTCAAGCATTGGCAAAGACATACACCAAGGAATGCTTAAACATAGACTAATCGAAAATCAATCAATGACTTTTCTACGAATCACCAGTTATCTTGCCTTAGGTAATTCGATGTTTTGGGCTTACTTGTATACGCTCTGCTGCGCCGGCATTCAAGATGGAAGCATCAATGGCCAGGGGCCAATGTGTCTAATGTTTCCTTTCTTTTCTGGAGCTCCTGTCAATATTTTGTGCTTACTGGCTTTCATGACATGGGCAAATCATTTAACAAGAAAGGGCATGAAGAAATGGTCTCAAATTCTTGGCAGAGAGGTCGGATCGGCTTGGGGATTGATAGTGCCACTTAACATCTATATGTTTCCATTTATCACTGCAGAATGGTGCATTAATAGATAGCCCTCCGCTGTGAGTATCAAAGCAAAGGCATTGAAAGCATTGGTACGCCTTAGCCGGAACGGTGACTTTCAGGAAAGGTATCACTCCTGGGCTGGCGCTCAGGTGGCCTGCATCAACGGTAGCTTCTACTCCAGCTCGTGAACATCCGGCGGCTGATTGATCCTGACCACTTTCCGCTAAGACATTACTAAATCATAAAAGATTCAAGACATTGACTACAAATGATTTAGTCGTTAAAAAGAATCATTTGCATCCCATGCCGAAGATAAATAAAGCAAGCTTGATTGCGCTTAAGCTTCTTGGCATTGCCTGGCTTTTTATTGCTTCGTTTTCCATCTTGGATGTACTTTATCACAAAAGCAGCAATAATGAATACTTAAAAGCCTGCCTGCGTTATCACCATGGAATGATTGCGGTGCTAGGCAATGAAGATGCAGATAAAATCAGATTCGAATTCCTGAGAGGCACCGATACACATGACATGCCTTCATTAATGATGAATCGTTTTTATAAAGACAAGGCTTACGCCTGGGAACAATGCATGGGCAAATCTTACTAAGTGCATTCACCGAAACAAGCTCCATCCTGGTTGATCTGACCATCGCGATTCATCTCCCCAAAAAAACACACTCACTGCAACTCGGTCAATGGATCGAAAATGACCAAGAAAAAGAAGTCTTGATAGATGAAAATTCAAAGAAAACGACAGCCAGCCACACGACTAATTCAGCTTACACTAACAACATTCACACAACAGTTCAGGCTAAATTTAAATTGAAAATGAACTCTAGCAAGACACTCGACTGACAGGAATAAGTGCAGATCAGCAGAATCCGACCCTCTCAATGGCTACCCAGTTTCTTCTTGATACCTACCAAACAGGAGCGGATACAATTTGTATCAAGACGAACAGTTGCGCGATACAAAAATAATGACTAACGTTCAATTGATTATCTAGTTTGAAGCATGTCATCTGGGCACGATCACTCTTCAACGACATCTAGCACCTCAGTTGAAATCTCCTCAAATTCCACCGATGCAGAGCTAATCAAAAATGGGACTAAATGGTCAAAGAATAATTTTAAGAAATACCTCAATCAGATTTCAGCTAGAGAGGAAGGTCATGTCGTTGATTACATCGTCAGGAAGGATGACGACGATCCCTCTATCGTTGATGCACATGAAATTACCGCAGGTCCAAATGGGTTAATCTATTTTTCACAGCAGTTACACAATCGTATTGGCTACATTAATACTGCTGGAAAAGTCAGATTCTTGGACATGCCTGATGGATCTGGCCCTCATGGCATTGAATTTGACAAGAATGGACGTCTTTTTATTACCTTAGAATTTCAGGACAAGCTCGCTGAAATCGACCCAATTGATGGAACGATTCTACAAGAATTCGACATAGCGTTTGATGACCGAAGTGTTGAAGGAGTGGTAGGACCGCATGGTTTAGATGTTGATGACAAGGGGCGTTTATGGTACGCAGGCAAATCATCTGATACTCTTGGTTATTACGATATAACGAACAATGAGCATAAGAGTTTTTCTCTCGAGACGAGATCGAATTTTGCACCAAACTTCACTAATGGTATAGATTTTGCCGGGGGAGCTGCTGGCCCAATTTACATAAAATTAGACAAATCCGGAACACCCTGGTTTGTCAATCTTGGCACAAATGAAATAGGCAAGATAGATGACGACGAAAATATTGAGCTTTACGAGATTACAGGTTTTAACATGAACAACAATAGCCGTCCGATCAATATTTTTGAGGGTCCTAACGGTTTTATTTGGACAACTGTCGAAGGTGATAATTCAACTGATTCATCAGAAAACCCAGTACGCGAGGGAGGAATCGCTCAGTTTGACCCAGTTACCGAGAAATTTATAAATAGCTATACTGAAACACGTGATAAAGGTGCCGGTGGATCCATCGGGCATACACCTGATTCAGTTTGGTTTCAATATCAGGATAAAGCTCTTGTAGAACTAAATGTAGACGAAGAAGGGCGTCGTTTTCAAACCACCTATGACCTGCCAGACATTGGCACAAGAGTTATGCACCGCATTACGAAGGGTCCAGATGGGAACATGTGGTTTACAAGTTTAAAGCAAGACGCTGTAGGAGTCCTGTCAACCAAAACCCAGGGAATACCGGTCTTTAGTTTTCATGATCAAAAGAAAGATCAACAATATCTTTCTGCCCTCCCCGACGAGCTTACAAAGCTTCAATCCAAGCCTCAGCGATATAGAGATCAAGAGGCCTTGTTTCTAAGCAGTACTAAAAATGAGCAATCCAAGGCAACCAAGAGATTTACCGATGAAGTAACTGGAGCAACGATATGGACAATCGATTCAGAGAAGATCTCCGCAATGAAGGAATCTGATAATTTCACCTTCGAAGGTCGAGATTTTAGAGTGTATCCCGAAGCAAACTCAGTTGATGGGCTTGTTCCGGTCTTTGAAGGACTTGATACAGAGTCAGGTTTACGAACTTACTCGACTGATGAATCCGCCCTGGCCGATTCAGGCTTGACTGATCCGACAATCGTTTGGTACGCAAAACCTATGACTCTATAGGTTTTGATTCCAATCAATCGACCATACTTCCGCAGAAGCTCACAGCAATTAACTGATATCCTTTCATCAAACCCCATATATATAATATGGGGTTAGATGACTAATTTTAATTGCAAAACAAGGCAGAAAATCA
>CAJXNF010000248.1 GCA_913056375.1 uncultured Pseudomonadota bacterium
AAAACTGACGAAAATAAAAACAACGAACCAAAAGAATCTCCGGAGGAAGCAGAGACTTCTCCCTTTGAACAATCAGAGGATTCTGCAAAAGAGTTCGCACCTTTCTCCGAAACATTCTTACAAGATTTCACCCCGTTTGAAGTCATTGGAGAGGAGGTTGAAGATGCACAACTGACTCAAGATGCGATTGACCTTGAAGCCAGTCTCAAAGATGCAGAAGCATCTCCAGTCGTGATGCTGGTGGATCGAATTCTGCTGCAAGCAATGTCAGTCAATGCCAGTGATATTCACGTAGAACCTCAGCAAAAAGGTCTACGCCTGAGATTCCGCCAGGACGGTGTACTCCAGCAATACATCGAACCTCTTCCCAATCGTCTTGTCCCGGCAGTTACCTCCCGATTCAAAATTCTGGCAGATCTAGACATCGCAGAGCGTCGTCAAGCGCAGGATGGCCGCATTCGACGCAGGTTTAGAGACAGAGTGATTGATTTCCGTGTCAATACTCTTCCAAGTCGCTTTGGAGAAAAAGTTTGCCTGCGGCTACTAGACAGTGGTGCGACACAATTAGGTCTCGACAAGTTGATCACCGAAACCGATGCTCTAGCAATCGTGAGAGAGCTAGGCTCAAAACCTTTTGGAATGATTCTTGTCACTGGCCCAACAGGATCAGGCAAATCGACAACACTTTATTCATTACTTGCAGAACGCAACGATCCTGGCATCAACATATCCACAGTAGAAGATCCAATTGAATACACGTTGTCTGGTATCACCCAATGCCAGGTCAACCGCGACAAAAATTTTGACTTCCCAACAGCACTTCGCGCATTCATGCGCCAGGATCCTGATGTTCTTTTGGTGGGCGAAACCCGTGATCTCGAAACAGCAAAAACTTCAATCGAAGCAGCACTTACGGGACACTTAGTGCTCTCTACGCTGCACGCCAATGATGCGCCCAGCACCATTGCAAGACTTGACGAGATGGGAGTGGAGCCATTCATGGTTTCAGCATCCCTAATCGGAATTATTTCCCAGCGACTTGTGCGCAGAGTATGCAACCAATGCCGAGAGCCCTACACACCAAACGAGCAAGAACTGGGCCGGTTTGGCCTCAGTGCAAGCCGGGAAGCAAAAATCACTTTTTACCGATCGCATCATCATCAGCCCAATGAACCAGTCTGCTCACAATGCCAGGGCAGTGGTTACAAAGGTCGTATTGGCATCTTTGAGGTGCTTCGCATTACAGATGAAATGTCAGCACTCATCTCCAAACGTGCAAGCACGGATGAAATACGACGGTTAGCGATCGAATCTGGAATGGTAACGCTTCTGGGCTACAGCCTCGAACTTGTTCGCAAAGGGGAGACGACGCTGGAAGAAGTAGGACGAATGGTACTGACAGATTCCGGACTGGAATCTGAGCGAAGAGCTCGTTCTCTCAGCACAATGACGTGTAAGGGATGCGGCGCCGGTCTTCAAGACACATGGCTCGAGTGTCCTTATTGCCTAACACCTCGACAATGAAGGACTAATCATGAATCTGATGATCGAAGATCTGATGGAACAACTTGTGAAAGGTGGTGGCAGTGACCTGCATCTAGCTGCAGGTCAACCCCCTTACGGCCGTTTTAGTGGCGAACTAAAACCAATGCTGGATGAAAAGCTTGATGAAGAAAGCTGTAATAAACTTATTTTTTCTATGTTAAATAATAGTCAACGAAAGACACTAGAGCAGACATGGGAATTGGACTGTGCATATGGCCTTAAAGGAGTGGCACGCTTCCGCGTGAATGTTTATCGCCAAAGGAGCACCTACGCGGCATGCCTGCGTGCGCTTGGCAACAAAATACCAACCGTTCAGCAGTTAAACTTGCCTGAAGTACTAATAGAAATAAGCAAAAAACCACGCGGATTAGTTTTAATAACTGGTCCAACAGGATCCGGCAAGACCACAACACTTGCTGCAATTCTAAATCATATCAATACAACTCGAAGCGAACACATTTTAACCATTGAAGATCCGATTGAATTCACATACAAAAACGAAAAAAGCCTTATCCACCAGCGTCAAGTTAATGATGATACCCGTAGTTTCTCAAATGCACTTCGTGCTGCACTTCGAGAAGATCCTGATGTCATTCTAGTTGGAGAAATGAGAGATCTTGAAACGATTCAGCTCGCCGTAAGTGCAGCCGAGACTGGGCACCTTGTCTTTGGGACCTTACACACCAGTTCAGCCGCTCAGACCGTTGATCGGATGGTTGACGTATTCCCAGCAAATCAACAATCACAAATCCGAGTACAACTCTCAGGCAGCTTGATAGGTGTATTTTCTCAAACTCTCTGCAAGCGTCACAATCCAGCAGAAGGTGAATTCGGTCGGGTGATGGCGCAAGAAATCATGATCAACACGCCCGCCATCGCCAACCTAATTAGGGAAGGCAAAACAGCCCAGCTTTATTCTCAGATTCAGACTGGCAGAGATCTGGGCATGCAGACTCTTGAGAGAGCCCTGGCGGACTTGGCACTCGACGACAAGGTAACTCAATCCGAAGCAATGGCTAAAGCAGGCAAACCCGAGGAATTACGGCGACTATTGGGTGAAATCTAATTTAAATCACTGAAAACCCATGGCCGCATTCATTGCAACCTATTCGAGTCCCAATGGACAAAAGAGAAATATAACTATTAAAGCGTCCAACTTAATGGATGCAAAAAAACAACTACGTCGACGCGGCATTCGCGCCGACGACTTGAAACCTCTCCAGGGCAATACTACAAATAGATTTAAACAAAAAGAAACCACACAAGGCAGTGCAAGCACAAAAAGCTTCAACAATCTTTTTGAAAAGCCACTAGGCATCAAAGAAAAGGCTGTGTTCGCTAGCAAGTTGGCGAATCTAATCGATGCAGGTGTCCCAATCGTACGCAGCCTCGATCTGATGGCCGGGCAACAAAAACTACCCATGTTCAAACGCGCGCTCACCAAAGTAAGCAGCGAAGTCAATGAGGGTATCGCTCTAGCAACAGCCCTGCGTCGATGGCCAAAAGTATTCGACCAGCTGACCATCGCCATGGTGGAAGCCGGAGAGGCAGGGGGTGTTTTGGACGATACCCTTGCAAGATTGGCAAAATTACTGGAAGACAGTGCCAAACTTAAAAATCAGATCAAAAGTGCTCTCAGCTATCCAATAATTGTTTTGGTCATCGCCATCTTGGTATTTCTTGGGATGACCATCTTTTTGATCCCAATTTTCGCGGATATCTTCTCAGAGCTGGGATCGGAGCTACCAGCATTCACTCTGATGCTCATGAATCTCAGCTCACTTCTCCGATCCTCTTTTTCACTTTATGTAACTTGAATAAAATTTTCTGAACATCCTCATGCTGATTTCAGTGAGAAAACGGTCAGAATTGTGATTACTCTTTAAGTTTTCTAAAGATCTAAGAAACATATATGGAACTCTTTCAGAAATCCAATTCAAGACTTCGGTTTTGCTCGGTTGCGCCATGAAAATAGGTGCGTTGGTCGGAGGGGCTTCGAAAGAAGATGCCGCGGCTTTATATGAATTCGCATTGCTTTTGGGGACCTCTTTCCAGATCAAAGATGATTACCTCGATGTGTACGGCGACCCCGAGAAATTTGGGAAGCAGGTCGGTGGAGATATCTTAAGCAATAAAAAGACCTTGTTGTGGATTGAAGCGGCGAAACGCGCGGCGCAAGAGGGTGTTGATTTCAACGCTTTTGCGCAAATGCCAGGCGATGAAGCTAAGGTTCAAGCTTTCCAAAACTTGTACAAAGATTTGGCTGTGGATGCCTTTGCTAAGAGCGAGATTGATCGCTATTACCACCTTGCATTGGAAGCTTTAGACCAGGTCTCTTTGGGTGCCGAAAAGGTTGCTCCCCTAAAAGAATTTGCTGCTTGGTTATATGGCCGTGAATCTTAATTGATTCCCCCAGCTTTTCGGGTTATTTTTGCACCTGAAAAACACAGATCCATGAATGTATTGGTTTTAGGCTCCGGCGGTCGCGAGCACGCATTATCTCATAAGATTTCTCAAAGTTCAAAGCTGAGCAAGTTGTTCATCGCGCCAGGAAATGGCGGAACGCATGCCTTAGGTGAGAATGTATCATTGAATATTGAAGATGCGGCCGAGGTAGGTGCATTTGTTAAAGCCAATGCTATCGACATCGTTGTCATAGGTCCTGAGGCACCACTTGTAGCGGGTGTTCACGATGGTTTGAAGTCTGACCCAGAACTTTCGAGCCTTATCGTTGTAGGTCCTCGCCAAGCAGCAGCGGAACTTGAAGGATCAAAAGATTTTGCCAAGGAGTTCATGATGCGCCACAACATACCGACGGCCGCTTACCAAACTTTTACAAGAGATACTTTGACTGAGGGTCAAGCATTTCTTGAGACGCTGGATGCTCCTTATGTATTGAAGGCCGATGGTCTCGCCGCAGGTAAAGGAGTGTTGATCATTGAAGATCTCGATGAGGCGAAGGAAGAATTGAAAAACATGTTGGTGGATGCCAAGTTTGGCGATGCTTCATCACGCGTGGTTATCGAAGAATTCCTAGCGGGAATCGAATTCAGCATTTTTGCATTGACCGATGGTAGAGGTGGCTATGTTATCCTGCCAGAAGCCAAAGATTACAAGCGTATTGGCGAGGGTGATACAGGTCTAAACACCGGAGGTATGGGTGCTGTAAGCCCAGTGCCATTCTTTGATGCCGCCCTCCGTGAACGCACCGTTAAAGAGATTATCGATCCAACGATCAAGGGATTGGTCAAAGACAACCTTCCGTACCAGGGATTCGTATTCTTCGGTTTGATCAATACGTCGAAAGGACCTAAAGTCATTGAATACAATGTGCGCATGGGTGATCCTGAAACCGAGGTAGTCATTCCACGTTTGGAAACCGACCTAATCGACCTTTTTGTTGCCATGGACAATGGAACGCTAGGCGACATTGATCTCCAAGTACATCCGTAAACGGCAACGACCGTTATGGTTGTTGCAGGCGGTTATCCGGAAGCGTATA
>CAJXNF010000249.1 GCA_913056375.1 uncultured Pseudomonadota bacterium
TAAGCGAGCCTGTGCTTTTCTAGGAGCTATCCACTGGGTAGCTGCGGTCATTTGGCTAAATTGATGACAGGCCCTAGAAAAGCTTCTATGCTTAGCAAATTTATCTTAAAATCACTCCAGACTTACCGTTTAGAGTCATTTGCTTCTACACAGAGTTTATTTGGAAAGCCTAGTCATAAAAAATTCATAATTATAGTAATCTGAATTTATCCGATGTGCGGCTGGTTCTAAAGCAACTTGCTCCAGGATTGCCAAAGCTTCTGGGTCATTGGCATATTTCCCACGAGATTCTTCGACGAGCCGTTCCATCGGGGTGTAAAAATCATCCCACCAGGCTTCTGGTGGCAAGGGGAAGTGATCCAGTAACTCAAAAGGGCTACGCTCGATCAATGCGACCAGATCTGCAACAGAGCCCATTGCAGGATAGTCACTCTCAAAAATGGCTTTGACTGCATCTGGCAGGTTGGCTTTACACCAGACCGCATCCGAAAATACCAAATAGCCGCCTTTTCGGAGTAGGCCTGCAGAAATTGAAAGTGCCTGCTGAATGCCAATGTTGTAGAACGCCCCTTCCGACCAGATCAGGTCAAAACTTGATTCTGCTAGAGCAAGCTCCCGCATGTCCCCAACTTGTGACCGAATACGTTCCATCAAACCAAGCTGTGTGAGCTTTTGGTTCAGCTTTTCAATACTTGGAGCGTGGATGTCAACTGCGAGGATCGATCCTTGAGTCAGTTCAACTAGCTGTAAGGCTTGGCTTCCTGTCCCACAACCCAAATCAAGAATCTCTGGTGTCTCTGGGAGATTCTTACAGAGGCGTAAAGCCTTCCGAGCTGAGGCCAGATTGCCTGGACCTTGCCGGGGAAGAGACTCAAAGATCTCAAAGAAGATTTCTAAAAATCGGGGGCTTGATTCATCCATCCGACTAATTCCTGAGAGAGTTGAAAGGACTTCGATCAACTAGAAGCTTTATCCGCAAAGAATAGGGCAGGGTTTAAAACGAGTACTTCAGATCTGCGAAGAGACGATCGTTATTTGCGATGCGTTTTGAGTAGGATGTGTCCCCTTCGTGATAGAGCAAAATTCCACCACCAACATTCAAACCATCCGCCCAATCATAATCGAGTCCAATTCGCTGGGATGAGCCAGATGAACCAAACTCCCCAAACTGGAAGGCGATCACGTTGAAGGAGAGGGTCTGGTTGAGGAAATCCTGCTGAAAGCGGATCGCAGTCGTGACCGTGCTCTGTTCCTGCTCATTGGGGGCTTCTTCTAGTGTTGGTTCAAACTCACGAATCCATTCCCAGGCTACTTCGAAACTCAATGCACCATCGGGGATGCCCGAATACTCTGCACCAAGCACATGATCCTGCCGTGAGAAGGTCTTCGAAAAGTTGGTAAAACGCAGTCCCTGAACATCCGCAATTTCCCCTCGCACGATCCAACTACCCTCGACAGTGCTGAAGGCAGTTCCGACCACCTGCAAGCGGTCATGTACTACTCTGTCTGGAAACAAACCCAGCATCGGCTGGAAGCTACCGTCCGCCCGACCTTGATCGTTGTAGACACTGGCTGCGTAGAAGGAGAGATCCCACCCCGTGAAGTGACCATTCAGGGCTATGCCGTATTCGGTCTCCGTTGGAATTTCTTCTGGTGGACCTTCAGCATCTGCAAAATAAAACTCGCTGCCAAACTCCGGGGATTTGCCAAAACGGATCTCATGAATGACGACCAGGTTCAGGTTCCAGTCCCCAGTGTAGTAATCAAGTTGGGTCATTGTGACGGGCAGACGGCTGTCGTCGATATCAATCAGTCCGGGTTCACGATTGTCGGTTGGATTCAGCACATCAACCACGCTGAGCAGGTCTGCCTTACCCCAGACCTTGATCTGGCGACCAAACTTTAGATCAATGTCGGAACCCAGAGCAGTTGACAGGAAGGTTTCCCGCAGTTCAATCTCTTGTTCGTAAGCTTGCAGGTACTCCTCTGAGTATTCTTCGCGATCCAGAAACTGATAGGCCAAGTCTCTGGAGGCCTTGCCATCCACGAAAAAACGTGAGCTGGGAGTCAGGTCGTATTGATACTCGAGCTGCAGATACAGACGGAGTTTTCTTAAACCTCGATAATCTGGTTTATCAGGATTAGGTTCTGGCTGAGCATAGGCATAAGCGATGTTGATTCCTGTCGATCCTGCCAGACCCGCTGGCAAAGAGAGGCTTTCTGTTTCGGCAACGATTGAGGAGTCTTCCTCAAAGCCATCCAGCAAATCCTCCACAATATCAGCAGTTTCATCCGGCTCATCAAAGCCACCCAACAGGTCGTTTGTCGAAACTTCGGGCTCTTCAAAGCCATCCAGCAAATCCTCTACAGGTTCCTGCTGAGAGCTGGGTGAATCTCCAAAACCCTCAAGTAGTTCATCCAATGATTCTTCCTGGGCAACAGTGGTTCCAGCCCAGAGAAACAAACCAAGCCAGAAAACACCTTTCCGGAATGTCTTCAAAGTCCCTGCTCCAACCTACGCTGACTGAAGAGAGAGTCTTCCAGATTCTGATTGAGGCGAATGTTCTGCTGACGCAGGATGGTCTGGTGCACGACCTCCTTGCCGAAACGTCGCTGGGCCTTGATCTCAGAAGGGAACCAGACCCCTTCGATTTGTTGAAGATCCTTGAACTCAAAGAATTTGATGTCGGGACTCTTGTGGACCCAGTTCTTGGCTCTTACGACCACATAGTTGTCCTTGCGCACCCAGATCACGCTCTTAGCGTAACCAGTCTCTTCCTTGACGTCTTCGTTTTTGGGTTCGGAATAGATCACCCAGGCATCGGAACCATCGACCTTGTCATTCTCCTTGAGCAACTTGTAGTTGTAATCACTGAGATTGTAGGAAGTTAGATCCGAGTAATTGAAATCAGAACCCATGAAGGAACCGCTCTTGTCACTGGCGGCAATCCGCTTGGTCTTGCGAAGCGCAGGGAGATACATCCACTGGTCATCGTCCTTGCTCTCGTCATCGTAATCGTAAGTCAGAAAGCCCGTGTTACGCACATCAGCGGGTTCTTCAAAAAAGATGACGCTCTGGGAGTCTTCCCCCTTGTCCTGCCGATATTGCTGCATGCGTCGCACGCGCTGCTCATTGTTCTTGTTGATCAGCACCATCTGCATTTCCATGACGATGTTGTCGCCATTTTCACGGTCGTTGACTCGTTGCATGATTTCATCTGCTGTCAGGGCCCAGGCGCTGGTACTAGTTCCCACCAGGAAAGCTCCTAAAACCAGACTCGTCCACTTGTTCATCATAACCTTTCTATTGAGTAAATGGGTTCAAAGGCTTTTTCCAAAAATGACTGCTTCTTCAAAATTTTGTGTAGAAAAAACGTTCGGAAAGAATCAGTTCAGTTCCGCAAAATCACTCTCTTTTTGATAGGCTCGGGGCTGTTCCACAGAAGACTGCTTACCATAGACCAACATCATCAACGCTGGAGCTGCAAGGACATCGAGGATCAAAGCTGAGCTAATGCAGACGACCAACAGCATTCCGAAGGCAAATATATTGACAAAATCTGCAGCCATGTAGGAAGCGAAGCCACCTACGAGAATCAACGTAGTGAAGAGCAGGGCTCTGCCAGTTGTCATCAAGGTTTCCTGGATGGCCCGAGCCGCGTCTCCGTAGCGATCGAAATATCGTTGAAAGACACTCAAAAAGTGTACGGTATCATCCACAACCAACCCGATGCCAATACTGCCGATCAGAATCGTGAAGGGATCGAGTGGCAGGTCGAAAAAGCCCATCAGACCCAAGGTGATCAGAATGGGGGTCAGGTTCGGAATCATACTGAGCAGACCAACCTTCCAACTCCCCAGAAAGACGACCATCAGTCCAGTAATTAGGATCAGAGCAATGATGTAACTATCTCGCATACTGTTGAGCACATTGGTCATTGTTCCTGCCCAGAGCTGAGCGATCCCTGTGATCGAATACTCAATCGTATTGCCAAAGATATTCTGAATTTTCTCCTCGAGCTGTTTCGTGAAGACAATCGAATCGATGGCATCCAGATTCGGAATGTAGAGACTCAGTCGGGCCATGCTGAAACCGACATCAGTCAGCTTCTCCAGGTCATCCGAACCGCTATTGGAGAAGAGGAACATCTCTTGGGCAATCATGTCTCTTGCCTGAGGCACGGCATAAAATTCTGCACGATTTTCGTTCAAGGCCCGGTTGGATTCCTTCAACACATCCAAAACTGATTGTGCCTTGCCGACAACCTCACCTTTTGGAAATTGCAGTTCTTCAGTGGCTACTGTGTTCAACTGATCAAGGCGATTCATGAAATCTGGCTCGTAAAGTCCTCCAGATTTTCCAGTATTGAGCAGCACCTCGATATTGGAAGAGCCGCCCATGCGCGAATCAATGATTTGGGTATGCTGACGGAATTCAGCATTCTCTGGGAACCAACGCAGCGGCCAATTGGAAGGTCTCAGTTGGGCAATGCCCACCGCCGCAATCATCACGACCACACCGCAACCGATCATCACCTGCTTGGGATGGTTGACAGCCAGTTTTCCACAGTTGCTCAGTATACGATCAGCCAAGGAAGGAGCTTGCTCAACCTGATCCAGGTCTTTGCGGCCAAAGAGCGGTTGTGGCCCTCCGGGTAGTACCGCTAAGATTGCAGGCAACAAGGTCAGGGTAAGTGCCATTGCCGCCAGGACCCCTAGTCCTCCGTAAATACCCAAATCGGCAATCGGCGCAGAGGCCGCGTTGGCAAAGGACCACAACCCTCCAGCAGTCGTGAAGCTCGTCATCACAATCGCTAGCCCCGAATGGCTAAGAGCGTAGGCGACTGAATCGCCCTTGGAATTGCCAGCCATTCTACGTCGGTAGAAGATCGTCAGTACGTGCACCGCATCCGCAACCCCAATCGCCAGAATGAAAGAAGGCAGGATCTGGTTGATGACGGTAAACGGACGACCGAAGGCTCCCATGAATCCAAGAGTGACCACCATGCTCAACACTACCAACAGGATCGGCAGCAGTACCC
>CAJXNF010000250.1 GCA_913056375.1 uncultured Pseudomonadota bacterium
AGCAAATCACAATTGAAGAAGGTGGAAAGGCAATTACTTTCAACACCCTACGTGGTGAAACAGTCGAAGCGAATCTCAATGCGCTGAAGAAGACAATGGCTGATTCAAACATCGGTGTTGAATTGGTGTTGCCTAATCAGCAGAAATTGGAGTCCTTGCTGGAGGAAAGTGACCTACGCTCGAGCATCCGCTATCGGATCATCGGAGTTCATAACAACGCTGAGGCACTTGAGGATGTGCTTCGCCAAGAAGATGTCGCCACTGCCCTGCGTGAGGTGGGCTTAAATGCGGATGATATACGTGCGGCTGCTGCAAACATTACTGAATCCAATGAGCCACAATTCATCACTTTGCGGCACAAGGATTATGGGACAGAGCCAGTCTTTTCAGTCACCAGCACTACTGCAGGTTTGGTGGCAGCGGAATCAGACGTGCCTCAAGAGATCAACAACGGTCGTGATATAGCTGGCAAGATTCAAGGAGAGGTCGCTTTTGGCAAGGGACAAGTACTCAAGGGAGGTGCTTTCACTCAGGCTGATGGCTTGGAGATTCTTTATACCGGTGCAAAAGCCAGTGAGAAAGGTGAATTCGTTGGCTCTGTCACCGTTACCCAAAACTCGATGTATTTCCAGGTTGGGGCCAACTGTGGCCAGACCGTGACCCACGGAATTCGTGAGATTACCTCGAAGGGATTGGCAAGAGCCGTTGAGAATCTTTCAGGATTCAAGTCATTAGCAGATATCGATGTGCGAACCGCACAGGGAGCTCAAGACGCTATCTGCCTGATCGACAAAGCAATTCAGGAAGTTTCTGGAACACGTGGCCGGATAGGAGCCTTCCACAAAAACAATCTCCAGAGCAACCTGAACTACTTACGAAGCGCACATGAAAACGTGACAAAAGCAGAGTCGGTCATCCGTGATACGGACGTTGCGGAAGAGATGACGCTCTACACCCGAAACCAAATCATGATGGAAGCCAACGTAGCAATGCTGGCTCAGGCGAATCAGGCCCCAAGTGTCCTGATGAGACTCTTACAGTAAAAATTGGTTTCAAAATCTGGAATTCATTCTTTCTGAAGATTTCGTCGAAGTTCATTACTGTCCAGAATGAGGGGTAACCATGTCAATATGCATTAAGACAAAGATATCAGCGATCAACGCTCACCGCATGTTGGCAAGAAACAATGAAATTTCTTCAAGAAATTGGGAGCGCCTTTGATCCGGTCAAAAGATCATTGGAAGCCAACGTAGCAATGCTGGCACAGGCGAACCAGCGTCCACAATCGGTTCCGTAGTTGCGGCAATAGTGGGAAAGAGTGGAGCCTTGGTCCGCAAGGTCTTTCAGCTCTAAATTCAGATTATCGAAATATCTAAGTGAATACTTTCGGACGACCTTGCTGGTCTTCGGAAAGTACGCACGAAGCGTCGATATTGAATATCCATTTTCTACGCTGACTTTCAGTGTAGGGAGGGTGACACAGGGAGGTGTCATACCTTGGTCGATTAACGCCAATACGATTAAAGACACCAACCCAATCAGATTCAAGGAGGAACTGTGTCACTACGAGTCAACACTAATATGCCGGCGATCAACAGCCACCGTAACTTGATCATCAACAACACTGAGCAAGCCAAGACCATGGAGCGTCTGTCTTCCGGCTTAAAGATCAATCGTGGTGCTGATGGCCCTGCTTCACTAGTAATTAGTGAGCGACTACGATCTCAAACAGCTGGTTTGAAGCAAGCAATTGATAACTCAGAAGCTGGTGTGGCTCTCGTTCAGACAGCAGAAGCTGCATTAAATGAAGTCAGTTCAGCCCTGATCAATGCTCGACAATTGGCTGTGGCCTCTGCCAACGAGGCGGTGAATGATGAGTTCATGCTGCGAGCCAACCAGCAGGAGATTGATAATATCCTGGCTACAGTCAACCGAATTGCCAAGAACACCCAGTTTGGTCAGAAGAACCTGCTCGACGGCAGCAAGGGAGCTACGGGTGTAGTTTCTGGTTCCAACCTTGAGTTTGTCGGAGCAAGCCAGGCAACCCAGAGTTCAGGCCCCAATGGTTATGATGTTCACATTACCCAAGCAGCCCGTCGTGCTCAGGTGACTGGAGTTCAAGCGCTGACCAATGAGATTATTGATCGTGGAGAGCAGATCACGATCATTGAGGGGGCGAAGACTGTGAACTTCCAGACGATCAAGGGAGAGACAGTGGAGACCAACCTGAATGCCTTGAATGCAGCGATTCAGGAAGCTGGTCTGGATGTGGAAATGATCCGCTTTGACGAAAAAGATACTAGCCCTAATGCTCCACAAATTATTAGCTTACGGCACAAAGAGTTTGGTAGTGAGCACTCGTTTAAAGTAGCGACTACAACCGCAGGATTGTTGAGCAGCCGAGCGGATGTCTATGACACGATCGAGAATGGCTTGGACGTAGCTGGTGAGATCAATGGTGAGGAAGCTTCGGGCAAAGGACAGATTCTGACTGGAAACTCAGGTAACTCCAACACTGATGGGCTGGCCGTTCGCTACACAGGACTGGCCCTCCCTGGACAGTTGCCTCAAGCAGATGTACCAGCTCAGATGACTCCAGCAAATCAGCGCTCAGAAAGAGACTTGGGCAACATGGGCCGAGTCCGAGCTGGTACAATTGCTCTCGCTCAGAATTCACTGGTCTTCCAGATTGGTTCAAACTGTGAGCAAACGACTTCACTGGCTTTGCGCAACATGCAGACCAACACGCTGGGAACTGGAGTTGATAATGAAAGTGGCTTTGTCTCCTTGGCAGATATCGATGTGACTGATGCCCAGAAGGCTCAGGATGCGATGTGTGTACTAGATCGAGCCCTGGAAGAAGTGTCTTCAACCCGTGGTGAGATTGGCGCCTTCCAAAAGAACAATCTGGAGAGCAATCTGAACTACCTCCGCATTGCGCACGAGAACGTACTGAGCTCGGAATCGGTAATTCGTGATGCAGACATGGCGGAAGAGATGACCAATTTCACCCGCAACCAGATCATGACTGATTCGGCTACAGCGATGTTGGCTCAAGCAAATGCACGATCCCAATCGGTCTTACGCTTGTTCAACTAAGATCTGAGTAGGTCTACAAGGTTCTGAAGGCTCTTCCAGGGCCTTCTCTGAGGGAGTTGGTGGATTTTTGGGAAGGTATCCGCTGGGTATCTTCCAATGAATCCATGACTAAAATATGGATGGAAGCCATTCAAAAAGGGCTCATCGAATTTGCTCTTTGAAAATCTATTGTTGTGATTTCAGTTTTTGAAATTCCCTCATTGGCAATGGTCTGTTGATACCTTGGTGTACAACAATGATCACAGTTGATGGATTTGTTTCTTCGGAAGAATAGTCCTGAATTTGTGGGTCATTAAAGCAAGGTGGTAGGTCTAAAAAAGACCATCTTGTTGACTTGGACTACTCCTGAAAAGCAGATCAGTAGTGAAGCATGTGAATCATTAAATGGTAAGTTGTCGAGGAGTTTTTTCTAAGACTGAGTCTGATAAAAAACTGGGATTCAAAAACCTTATTTTGATAATCAGAATAATCTACAAATAAAAGTTGGGTAGAGATATCCAGATCTCCATAAATAAGTTGGAGGCCTGATTATCTCCATCCTGCGATGTGGGGATTTTTGTCCAAAAAATATTCTTGGAAGATAGGTCTATGTACGTTCTTCCATGAAGACTTGGGGTCTACCAAAGGATTAGACCGCAAGGGCTTTCGCATACCATCTAGCGGACACAGGGACGTGGCCGGATAGTGGATTGTGTCTCGTGGTCCAAAACGACTGCGGGGTAATCTAACGCAACTCAATTCAAGGATGAATTATGTCACTTCGTGTCAATACTAACGTTCCTGCAATCAATACCCACAGGAATTTGACAATCAACAACTCGGAGCAAGCTAAATCCATGGAGCGTTTGGCTTCGGGTTTAAAGATCAACCGCGGTGCTGATGGTCCTGCATCACTAGTGATCAGTGAGCGTCTGAGAGCTCAGACAGCGGGTTTGAAGCAAGCGATTGACAACTCAGAAGCAGGTATCTCACTGGTACAAACAGCAGAAGCTGCGTTGGATGAAGTCAGCTCTGCATTGATCAACGCACGCCAATTAGCAGTCCACGCAGCCAACGAAGCTGTAAACGATGAGTTCATGCTGCGCGCTGACCAGCAGGAAATTGACAACATTCTGGCTACCGTCAATCGGATTGCTCAGAACACTCAATTCGGTAAGAAGAACTTGTTGGATGGTAGTAAGGGCGCAACAGGCGTTGTCTCTGGGGCAAACTTGGAGTTCGTTGGTGCGACTCAAGCCACGAACAGCTCTGGTCCAACTGGCTACGATGTTGCCATCACGCAAGCAGCTCGCCGTGCACAGGTAACTGGTACCGTACAACTTACCAACGAGATTATTGATCGTGGTGAGCAAATCACCATCACTGAAGGTGGTCGAACGGTTAATTTTAGAACCATCACCAATGCCAATGTCGAGCAGAACATGAACGAACTTGCTCTGGCCATCGAAGAGGCAGGGTTGAATGTTGAACTGGTCCGACCGGATACCAGCGATAGTGACGGATTCGCTCCACAAGCTATGACACTTCGACACAAGAATTATGGAAGCGAACATTCATTTCAAGTTACTACCAATACCGCTGGTTTATTTTCCAGTCAATCTAATGTTCCAGACTGGATCCAAAATGGAATCGATGTACAAGGAGAGATCGCTGGAGAGGAATCGATCGGAAGGGGGCAGGTTTTAACTGGTGGGGTTGGTGCTGGAGTCGCTGAAGGGATAAGAGTCCTTTACACTGGCGAAAAAGCTCCTGAAGGAGAAGTTGCTGGGACTGTGACTTTCATGCAGAACTCTTTGGAATTCCATATTGGTCACAATGTACATCACCGGACGAAAGTTTCTTTCAACAGCGTCAAGGCTGCGACTCTGGGGATTGGAATCGATAATCAATCTGATTTTAAATCGCTTGCTGATATCAGCGTGATGGACGGGCAAAAAGCTA
>CAJXNF010000251.1 GCA_913056375.1 uncultured Pseudomonadota bacterium
AGCAGCTGAATTGTACAGGCGAAATCCGCCAGGCTGCGTAATCTTTTCGTTATAATCTTTAAACAATTCAGGCAGCACAGCCTCAATCTTTCTTCTGATCAAACTGTAGTCGTCCTGTAGTACCTGCCAAATTTTCTGATTTTCTGGGAACGCAGCCCTTGCCATTCCAACCACGATAGCCACTTCTGACTTTAAATTTTCAGAGGCAGGCTGATTTCTTCCTCTTGATGAATGTACAACCCCCATAGAATCTTCCACTGTCACGGACTGTTCTCCAGAAGCTTGTACATCCAACTCTGAACGCCCCAGACAGGGCAAAATCAGTGCTTTTTTCCCATGAGCAAGATGCGTTTTGTTCAACTTTGTTGTCACCTGCACGGTCAATTCGCAATTTGCCAGCGCCTCCTCGGTTCTAGAGCTGTCAGGAGTCGCCCTGGCGAAATTTCCCCCCATACCCATAAACACTTTTACACTTTTAGATTCCATGGCTTGAATTGCTTGGACAGTATTGAAGCCTGAATTTCTGGGAGAGGATATCCCAAATTGTGTATCCAAATTTTTCAGGAAGGACTCGTTTGGATGCTCTGTGATGCCCACTGTTCGATCACCTTGAACATTACTGTGACCTCTAACAGGGCAAACCCCAGCACCTGGCCTCCCAATATTTCCTCGAAGAAGTAACAGATTTACAATATGCTGAATCGTAGAAACGGCATGCTTCTGCTGTGTAAGCCCCATTGCCCAGCATGCGATCACTTTTTTGGATTCACAATACAGTGACGCCACTTCTTCGATCTGAGTTCTGGAAAGGCCCGATTCAGATTCAATGACTGACCAATCCGTTTTTCCGATTTCCTCCCTCAGTTCCAACAAACCAGATGTGTGATTTTCAATAAATTCTTTGTCCAGAATGTTTTTCTGAGTTTCTTCAGCTCCAAGGACAGCCTTGATCAAACCCTGAAGCAAAGCCAAATCACCCCCAATTGTTGGTTGGAAGTAGTGAGTAGAGATGGAGGACGATGTCCCAGTCAACATTTGAAGGGCTTCTTGAGGATGGATAAACTTTTCAAGCCCACGTTCCAGGATTGGATTAAATGTCACGATTTGGCATCCTCTGCGAGCAGCTTGCTGAAGAACTGAGAGCATCCTGGGGTGGTTCGTACCCGGATTCTGGCCGATCACAAAGATCAGATCTGCTTCCTCAAAGTCCTCCAGTTGAACGGTACCTTTACCAATCCCTATTGACTCGGTTAGAGCCACGCCACTTGACTCATGGCACATATTTGAACAGTCTGGAAAATTGTTTGTACCAAGTGTTCTGCCAAAGAGTTGCCATAGAAAGGCAGCTTCGTTACTAGTTCGCCCAGAAGTGTAGAAGACTGCCTGATTCGGATTTTCCAAGGTAGATAGATTTTCTGCTATCAAGTTGAATGCGTCATTCCAACTGATTGGGGTGTATCGATCAGTTTGTAAATCATAAGCCATTGGTTCGGTCAATCGGCCTTGCTGTTCCAAATCATAGTCAGACCAAGATCTCAGAGATTCTACGGTACGGCTCTCAAAAAACTCTCTGCTAACACGTTTACTGGTAGACTCTGCGGCTATCGCTTTGACTCCATTCTCACAAAACTCTGTGATAGATGTTTTTTCAGGCTCTGGCCAGGCGCATCCTGGGCAATCAAAGCCTGAAGGTTGATTCATCTTCACTAATGCTGGGATTGCGTTGATTGCCTTCTCTTGTTTTAGTGTCTGGGCACTCGCCAAGAGAGCACCCCATCCAGCTGCAGGGCTATCATATTTTTGAACGTTTTTCTGAAGATCGAACTCTCTGGACATCTAATTTCCCAAAGCTAAAGAATTATTGAATGGAACAATCCCTAAGTGATTCATAGTTCGATCACAAGTTTTCTGAATCTTAGAGTGTTGGATTTTACCGAACAAATAAGTTTTTTAAAAAAATCTTTTCTGAGCAATATGTAATCATAATATCCCAATTTAGCCAAAATTCTTGCTTGTAGTCACTCGGACACCTATCATCAGGCTCAGTTTAAAATCTGGAATAAAAGATTGTTCAAATCAACCCACATACAGCATCAAGATTTAGAGGAGTTCCATTATGCACTAATTGAAATATCTCCCTAAATTATCAACATGAAAGGTTTTAAATGAAAACAAGAGCAGCCGTTGCTTGGGAAGCAGGCAAACCTTTGGAGGTCACAGAAGTCGATTTAGATGGTCCTAGGGAAGGTGAAATTCTAATTCGAAATGTGGCAACGGGAGTTTGTCATACAGATGCCTACACGCTCTCAGGGGATGACCCAGAGGGACTATTTCCTTCTATCTTGGGCCATGAGGGTGGTGCCATCGTGGAGGAAGTTGGAGCTGGTGTTCGTAGTGTTGGTGTTGGGGATCATGTCATCCCCCTGTATGTCCCAGAATGTGGGGAGTGCAAGTTCTGCAAATCAGGAAAAACTAATCTATGCCAAGCGATCCGTATTACTCAGGGCCAAGGACTAATGCCTGATGGCACCTCCAGATTTTCTTCCAATGGAAAAACACTTTTCCACTATATGGGAACCTCAACTTTTTCCGAATATACGGTTTTGCCAGAAATATCTGTTGCCAAAATTAGTAAGGCAGCGCCACTGGAAAAAGTTTGCTTGTTAGGTTGTGGGATCACCACTGGGATTGGCGCAGTGATGAACACCGCAAAAGTAGAGGCAGGATCAACTGTAGCAGTTTTTGGACTAGGAGGAGTAGGCTTGGGAGCCATCCAGGGTGCGGCACACGCTCAGGCTGAAAGGATTATCGCTGTTGATATCAATCCCGACAAAGAAAATTTCGCAAGGCAGATGGGAGCCACAGATTTTGTTAACCCCAAAGATTACGATAAGCCTATCCAACAAGTGCTTGTGGAGCTGACGGATGGTGGGGTCGACTACTCCTTCGAGTGCGTGGGGAACGTGCAGCTGATGCGCTCTGCGCTAGAGTGTTGTCACAAGGGTTGGGGTCAATCGATTATCATTGGGGTAGCTGGTGCGGGCCAGGAAATCAGTACTCGTCCTTTCCAACTAGTGACAGGCCGTGTCTGGAAAGGCTCAGCATTCGGTGGTGTTAAAGGTCGTTCTCAATTACCCGGTTATGTTGATCTATATCTTGAAGGAAAACTTAAGGTAGATGAATTTGTGACCTATACAATGCCATTGGAAGAAATCAACAATGCTTTCGAACTGATGCATGAAGGGAAAAGTATCCGTTCCGTTATTCAATATTAATTGGAATTTTGATGGCACAACTTGAAAAAATTGGAGAAAGCAAGAGCTTTGGTGGCTGGACAAAAATGTTCCAGCATGATTCGAAGTCGTGCTCTTGCATCATGAAGTTTTCAGTCTTTCTCCCACCACAAATGGAAAAGGGGCCTGTACCTGCTCTGACCTGGCTTTCTGGACTGACCTGCACCCATGAAAACTTCATTACCAAGGCTGGGGCTCAAAAGTTTGCTGCTGAACACGGAATCATGCTGGTTGCACCCGACACCAGCCCTAGAGGGGCAGGAATTGAGGGAGAAGAAGAAAGTTACGACCTTGGCACTGGAGCTGGTTTTTACGTAAACGCAACACAGGAAAAATGGTCCAAGCACTACAACATGTACGATTACATCGTCGAGGAGCTTCCCAATTTGGTTGCTGAGCAATTTGATATAATCCTAGATCGGCAAGGAATTTTTGGGCACAGTATGGGAGGACATGGTGCTTTGATGATTGCGTTTAGAAATCCCAATCGTTTTAAATCAGTTTCGGCATTTGCTCCTATTTATGCGCCTTCGCAATGTGATTGGGGTCGTAAAGCCTTCAATAATTATTTGGGTGAAAACTGCGAAGACTGGAAAAGTTATGATAGTCATGAGTTGTTCAGTCAAATATCCGGACAAATTCCACTGTTAGTGGATCAAGGGGATGCTGATCAATTTTTGGAGAAAGAGCTTAATTTTGATCTTTTTTGTCAAATAGCATCAGAAAAGGGCCTCCGTGAAAATTTAAGGCTGCAGAAAGGCTATGATCATAGCTACTACTTTATCGCCAGCTTCATGGAAGACCATATTCGGCATCACGCCAGATCTCTCTGCGAATAATTCTGCGTAATCTAAATACTTCCAGATAGACTGCCTTCCAAGAATTTGACGCGATTCATTTTTGAAGCAACTAACCCTTGGGCAAAAACAGAGAAAGTAAATGCTCCAAAGAAACTACCATACCCATACGTATCGGTGTCAGCACGCCACTGGTGATGTGATTGACTACGCTAAAGCTGCAATTGAAGCCGGTCTGACTACGTTGGGAATGTCTGACCATGCTGCGCTACCTGACAATCGCTGGAACAACGTAAGAATGTCGATGCCAGAATTAGATGATTACGAAGAAGCCATTGAACTTGCTCGAAAGGAATGTCCCGATTTGACAATTCTAAAAGGGATGGAATGCGAGTATGTCGAGGAATTTCATAGCTACCTAGAAGATGAACTTTTAGGTGTACGGGGGTTTGATTATCTGATTGGAGCAGGGCACTACACCCCATTTGGAGGAGGGTGGCTCAATTCATTCGAAGAATTGAACAAAGCAGCACATCTGAGAGCCTATGCATCTTTTTTAGGAAAAATCATGTCCACGGGGCTCTTTGCATTCATCGCCCACCCAGATATCTTTGGCTGCAGTAATGATACATGGAATGATGATCTTACAGAATGTTCACATGACATCCTGCAGGCTGCTGTGGAAACTGGTATACCACTTGAGATTAATGGACTTGGCCTAAGAAAAATACCTAAGCAGACATCTGAAGGCCCAAGACCCCAATATCCCTGGATACCTTTTTGGGAGATAGCCCAAGAGTATCCAATCAAGGTGATTTGTAATTCAGATGCTCATCATCCGAAAGATGTAGCAGGTAAATTAGATGAGACAGAACAATTGGCGAGAAGATTTAATCTTAATTTATTGGAGGAACTGCCTGTTTAGACTTCGAA
>CAJXNF010000252.1 GCA_913056375.1 uncultured Pseudomonadota bacterium
CAATTCTTAAAAGACTTGCAAGTCCTGTGTGCTTCCTGAGAATCTTCCAAGGTTCAAGTGATGGTTATTCCACTTGTCTTCGGAACAAAACCTAGAGTTTCATTCCAATACCTGCCTGCCTCACTGAATCAACACTGATTTAAAATCCACTCCAAAATCAAAGCTGAGTAGCTAGGGCCGAATTATGCCTCGAAGAAACGATATCTCCTCCATCCTGCTGATTGGCTCTGGCCCTATCGTGATTGGTCAAGCCTGTGAGTTTGACTACAGTGGCACGCAGGCCTGCAAAGCCCTCAAGGAAGAAGGATTTCGGGTGATCTTGGTCAACAGCAACCCGGCTACAATTATGACTGATCCTGGGCTTGTTGATGCCACTTACATTGAGCCAATCCGGTTGCCTGTCTTGGAGCGCATCATCTCGCAAGAACGCCCAGACGCCCTTTTGCCAACAATGGGTGGACAGACAGCTTTGAACATGGCTATGAAGTTGGATGAAGCGGGAATTCTTAAAAAATACGAGGTGGAATTAATTGGTGCGGATATAGAGGCTATCCAAAAGGCGGAGAATCGCGAACTCTTCAGGGCTTCTATGGAAAAACTTGGTATTCCAATGCCAATGAGTCGTGTTGTTCACTCAGTTGCAGAGGCTTTGGATGTTGCAGAGCAGATTGATTACCCTTTGATCATAAGGCCCTCTTTCACTCTAGGTGGAGAAGGGGGCGGTGTAGCAAACCATCAGGAGGAGTTGATTCAGATTGCCACTAATGGATTGTCGGCTTCACCCACTCAGGAAATTTTGGTTGAGCAGTCCATTCTCGGTTGGAAAGAATTTGAGATGGAAGTAATGAGGGACCATAGTGATAATTGCGTCATCATCTGCTCTATTGAAAATTTTGATCCGATGGGTGTTCACACTGGGGATAGTATCACAGTGGCTCCTTCACAGACTCTTACAGATGTTGAGTACCAGCAACTCCGTGATATGTCTTTTCAGATCATGCGTGAGATTGGAGTGGATACTGGTGGCTCAAATGTCCAGTTTGCGGTCAACCCCAGAGATGGCCAGGTTATGGTCATTGAGATGAACCCTCGAGTATCGAGAAGTTCTGCACTTGCCTCAAAAGCCACAGGATTTCCGATTGCCAAAATTGCTGCCAAACTGGCAGTGGGCTACACTTTGGACGAAATTCCCAATGATATCACCAAGAAAACTCCCGCTTCATTTGAGCCATCTATCGACTATGTAGTGACAAAAATCCCCCGCTTTACCTTCGAAAAATTCCCTCTTTCAGATCCGCGTTTGGGAACCCAAATGAAATCCGTTGGCGAAGCCATGGCAATTGGTAGTACCTTCCGGGAATCATTACAGAAAGCACTTCGATCTTTGGAAACAGGCCATATTGGATTAGATCCACAAATTTATCCAAAAGATCGAGATCTTGATGAGGTATTTGAGGAAGAACTCTCACGCGTCACAAGCCAGCGCTTATGGTTTGTGGCTGATGCTCTGAGAGCTGGATGGAGTGTTGAGCGTCTACACCAAAAAACTTTCATTGACCCCTGGTTTCTAATGCAGATGCAGAGTTTGATTCAAGAAGAAATCAAAATAGCTCAGCAAAGCGTTGATCAAGTTACACGAACAGATTTACGGCGATGGAAGTCCTTGGGTTTTTCAGATGCCTTGCTGGCGAAAAAATTCCAAGTACCTGAAGCTGAGGTTGCTAAACTCAGAAGATCAATGGGATTGCGTCCCGTTTTCAAGATGGTAGACACTTGTGCGGCTGAATTTCCTTCGGAGACTCCGTATTTCTACTCTACCTATGCTCAGGAAAACGAATCCATCCCAACGGATCGGCCTAAGGTGTTGATTTTGGGAAGCGGCCCAAATCGGATTGGCCAGGGTATCGAGTTTGACTACTGTTGTGTTCACGCTGCTTTGGCAGTTCGCGAATATGGATATGAAGCCATTATGTACAACTGTAATCCTGAAACGGTGAGTACAGATTATGACACCTCAGATCGACTTTATTTTGAGCCCCTCACCTTCGAAGATGTCATGCATGTTATTGAACTTGAGAAGCCGATTGGGGTGATTGTGCAACTAGGGGGACAAACTCCATTAAAGTTGGCAAAGCCTTTACACGACGCAGGGGTACAGTTACTAGGAACTGATTTTGAGAGCATTGACCGAGCAGAAGACCGTGAACTTTTTGCAGCAATGCTCAATAAGCTTGGACTGCAACAACCAGTCAATGGCACGGCCAGGTCGTTGGAAGAAGCACGTGAAATAGCAGAACGTATCGGCTATCCAATTTTAGTTCGACCTTCATATGTGTTGGGTGGAAGAGCTATGGTCGTCGTAGAGAGTGAGGATCGTCTGGAAGAATTTTTTTCTGAAGCCATCAAAGTTTCACCAGATCATCCAGTCTTGATTGACCAATTCCTGAGCAATGCAGTTGAAATTGATGTTGATCTTTTGGGAGATGGAGAGGAAGCAGAAGTCGCTGGTATTATGGAACACATTGAACGGGCAGGAATTCATTCTGGAGATAGTGCATGCTCACTTCCTCCATTTGGGCTTGGGCAAGATATCTTGGAAGAACTTTGCAAACAGGCGAAATCCATGGCTCAAGAACTTAAGGTTTGCGGGCTCATGAATGTTCAATTCGCAGTCAAAGAGAAAGATGTTTACGTCATTGAGGTGAATCCACGTGCTTCTAGAACGGTTCCTTTTGTTAGCAAGGCAATTGGAGTTCCCCTTGCCAAGTATGCAACTAGATTGATGCTAGGAGAAAAGCTCTCTTCCCTTGGTTTTGAATATCATGCTCCCACAGAGTATGCTGTCAAGGAAACGGTCTTCCCATTCATGCGCTTTACAGGATCTGATACGACTCTGGGCCCAGAAATGCTCTCAACTGGTGAGGTAATGGGCAGGGGAACTAACTTCGAGGAGGCGTTTTTAAAAGCACAAATGGCCGTTTTTGAGGATAGCTTAAACAGACCTTATGTGTTCATCGGGGTGATGGACGAAGATAAGCCCAAGATGGTAATCGTGGCTAAGATGCTAGAGGAAATGGGTTACGAGATCCTATCCACTAGAGGAACCTTCCAAGTTTTGAAGGACCAAGGTGTGCAACGAATCCAAATCACATCCATGGATGCTAGCGAGGAGGGAAATATCATCGAATACATTCTGAGGAAAGAAGTCGCATTGCTAATCAACACGACTCGTCGCAGGAAAAGGGCTGTTGGTGCTCGCCACATACGCCGACTTGTATTGGCATACAACCTTCCCTATTTCACAACTTCTGAAGCAGCAGTGCAATTCACAAAATCACTCCATCAGTTAAGATCTTTGGAGAATTTGAGCTATCAGCCTCTTCCATTTCCTGTGGCCAAGGGTGCCTAGAAATTATTCCTGCGTTTCGCCTTCACTTAGGCCCATGCCCATTGAATTACAGGCTCTAAGCAGCCTAGCCTGCATAGGTGCATAGGACTCGTCAACGGTCATAGCGGCGTCAGCAGCATCTTTCCCTGCTTGCAGTAGCTTTTTCAATCCCTCCTTGTCTAGCCTCATGATTTGGCGGTTGATGTAACCGTAGTAAGTGAGATTTGCAAACTCAGCTAGAGCAGGAAGATCCTGTTTTTTGGGCATGGATTGAGAGACCGTTTTCATTGATCTTCGGTACGCAACGACTGCGGCATTGAAAGCAGGTGCAACAAAAGGTCGTGCCTGGTCGTCTCCAGCTTCCATACGCATGATGTGATAACGCACCATTTGCTGGTTGAGGCGGCCAATCATTACCCATGGGTAGGGAATCTTATCTTCAATTTCCTTCATCTTTTCCGCGAGCGACAAGCCAGCGCTATTCATCATGGGAATGAGCTTAATCATGTCAATGGAGTGCATGATTTTGGTGGTGACAATTCCCTGAACCTGTTCAACGTTGATGTCTGAGCCTTCTGAACCAAACATGCCACCACCACCACCCTTGCCTAGAGCCAAATCCAGTTCGTATTTACTGAGAGATACTCCCATTTTATTTTGAAGCGTGACATTGGCTTCACTAATTTTTTCTAGAAGACCTTCACAAATTTTAATTTCCATCATCATTCCAGCTCGGTTTCCTACTCCTGAGTCCTCCATGTCATCTTCGTTTACCTCGATCCCACTTAGGTTTACCCCTTTCAAGACGCTGGATTGAATGGCCATCATCTTTTCTTTGTGGATCTGGAGTATCCGTTCCAAGTAAATCTTAAAGACCCTCAGAAGCATTTGTACCGCAGGACCCGTCACCTCGCCCCAATAAAACGGCAAACAAGAATGGATCAGGAGAGCTCTTGCTACTTCCAATTGAGGCCTACCTTCCATTTGCAATGCACGTCCAACCATCTGCATTCGGATAGCTTGGTTTTGTGGCTCACCAGATAATTGAGAGACAAGTTTATTAATTTCTTTGTCACCCCGTAGAAAAGCGATTTCCAGTAGATCTGTTCCTGTAGCTGGTGTGACTTCTCTCGTTTTTTTTCCAAGTCCTAATTTTGCAAAAAATCCCTTACCTTCCATTGCCAGGACTTCCTTAGCCAATTCTTCCAGTTCTTGTTGAATCTTTAGAAGGTTGACATTAGGAGTATCTTTGTTCTCGTTAGGTTGTTTTGCCATAAAACCTTTGCTGACAAAAATGAATCAGTCTAATTCTATATTGCAGACTACTGCCCGATTGAATTGTCTCAGTCAAGACTATGATATTATAAAGTGTGTCA
Source organism: uncultured Pseudomonadota bacterium (assembly GCA_913056375.1). Taxonomy (GTDB): domain Bacteria; phylum SAR324; class SAR324; order SAR324; family NAC60-12; genus JCVI-SCAAA005. The sequence goes on from CAJXNF010000252.1 coordinate 4,765, forward strand.
TTATTGCACACTTTAGAGAATTAAGAACCCCAGAATTAATCATTTGAAGACTAGATTGACTAGGTTAGATCCATAACGTAAATTCTTTATATTCTATTTATCGTCGCTTGCCAAGAATTCCCATGCCTTCGAATGATCCTCCTAACGCAGAACTAGGCCATACTATTGATTTTTTGAACGATGTTCCCCAGCGTTTAGTGGTAGAAATCTCTAGAAAACGCCTAGCTTTACGAGAAATTCTGAATTGGCG
>CAJXNF010000253.1 GCA_913056375.1 uncultured Pseudomonadota bacterium
CCACATTCTCAGCAGTGTAGTCGTTGATGCTGCTCAATTTAAAACGCCCTTTGTTGACCGCATCCTGAACCGACTGGATCAAAGATTCTGTGGTAACTCCGTAAGGTAATTCCTTGATAACCAATGTCTTTTCATCAACCTGTTCAATGAGAGCCCTCGATCGTACTTTCCCATTTCCCTCGCGATATTGACTTATATCTAAAAGACCACCAGTCAGGAAATCAGGAAACAACTCAAAAGGTCTACCCTCCAAAAAAGCAACCTGGGCTTCTAAAACTTCATTAAAATTATGGGGCAGTATCCTTGTTGACATGCCAACAGCAATACCTTCTGCACCCAATAAAAGAGTGGCTGGGATCTTACATGGAAGCGCCAAAGGTTCTCTGTTTCTGCCGTCATAGCTTTCTTCAGTCTCCGTCAAATCTGGATTGAAGAGGACTTCCTTGGCGAGAGGAGTTAGTCTTGCCTCGATGTAGCGAGCAGCAGAAGGAGGGTCACCTGTGAAGATGTTTCCGAAGTTTCCTTGTTTCTCAATGAAATATTCCTTGTTGGCCAGGACGACGAGTGCTTGACCAATCGAGGCATCACCATGAGGGTGAAGCTTCATTGTTTCACCTACAACGTTCGCAACCTTGTTGAATTTACCATCGTCCATCCGGTACATCGTGTGCAGAATACGACGTTGAACAGGCTTTAGTCCATCTTCTACATCAGGGATTGCTCGCTCCTTGATCACATAGGAGGCGTACTCCAGGAAATTCTTATCAAGCAACGGTTTCAGATCACTCATATGATTATTTTCCCGTGCTGCTGAAAAGATAGATGATCAAGGCTGTGGCTTCTACTGATGAACAATTGGGCTTGACGAAAGTCATTGAAGTATTAAGCCTAAGGGGAGAAAACTATGGATTAGGTTGTTCGGAAGCGAGATTTTCAAAAAATTCTAGGAGTTTTGGCCTTGTCCATTCTCTAGGGCCAAGAGCGCGTCCCACAACAATTCCTGAAGTGTTGACCAAATAAGTAATAGGAATATTGCGAACTCCATAGAGTTGGGTCACCGTCATTTCAGGATCGGGAAGAATTTGGAATTCAAACTGATGTTTTTTTTGAAACTTTTCGATCCGTTCGGCTTCTTCACCCATTCCAACTGCAAGCACTAGAATCTTTGAGCCCAGTTCCTTTTGGAGCTCTTGCATATCAGGCATTTCCTTGAGACAGGGAGAACACCATGTGGCCCAAAAATTCAGAAAAACCACTTTGCCTTTTTGGTCGCTCAACCGAAAAGGCTGCCCATTTAAAAGAATTCCTTCAAAGTCTGCAGCTGCCAATTCGACTTTGGGGGCGTCTATTCTCTCTGATTCAAGCATTGCTTGGACCTCTTCAGAGAGGGGGCTTCGAGCTGCCCAGGCCAGAGAAATATTTAGTAACAGAATGATGGTCAGCTGCAGAAAAAATGAATATCTATTCAGGAGCAAATAACGCATGGGGGCAATAAGGGTTCAGGAGTTGTTCATCTATCCCATCAAGTCGACCCAGGGGATTCGAGTTCAGGAAATGGAATTGACAGAACTCGGACCGGCTTACGACAGAAGGTGGATGCTCGTCGGTGAGAAAAATGAGTTTCTCACACAAAGAAAATTTCCGCAACTCAGCCAGCTTTTTGTAGAGTTTGATGAAGAGGGTCTTCAACTCTTCACTCCCTCCATGCGCCGCATAAAAGTGAGGGTTCCGACTACAAAAGAACGAATCGCGGTGAAAATCTGGCAAGACGTCTGTCAAGCTGTTCCAGCAGATGCAGAAATAAATCAGTGGATTTCTGAGCTTTTGCGGATTCCTGTCACCTTGGTCTACATGCCTGAATCAAGTCACCGGGAGGTTCGCGAAAGTTCACACTCAGGGCTCTCCTTTGCCGATACCCACCCATTTCATTTAATTACATCGCCATCTCTGATCGATCTCAACAAGCGAATTCTCAATGAGAACCTGCTCAGCTTGTGTTTTAGGCCAAACATTGTCGTTGAGGGTGACTTTCCACCCTATGATGAGGATCAGTGGGATTTGATCAAAATTGGTGATGCGGAGTTTCGCTGTAGGGAATGGTGCTCACGTTGCCAGATTCCAACCATTCATCCCTTCATTGGAGTTCGACAAGGCTCAGAACCTCTGCATACTCTGGAGACTTATCGACTTTGGAAACAAGAGATCTGGTTTGGTCAAAATATGATTTTGGAGTCTGGATCCAAAATCAAGGTGGGTGACCCCGTCAGCATCATGACTCGTGCTGGAAATAGCCTTGCCGAGTTGCAAGCTCAGGGATAATTCACTTCTGCTAGATTCTTAGTGAAATCACCTACCTGATAGGTTTTAGCAGCAGTGTTTGAAATAGTGTATAAATAATCAATTAAGTTGTCTGACATTAATAAGCTGCGTCTTGGTTGGCTTTTCAAATTCCAAAATTTGCAAGGTGAACTTTCCTCATTCAGACTTGGTTCACAATCTGAGCTTAATTTCCCTTCATGTTCAATCCAACCACGTTCGGTCAAAGAAGTTAGCTCAGGTCCTACTTCAATCACGCTGAAACCACTGAATTGTGACTCCCAATTCTTTCCATAGCCCTGAATTGGTGTCACTAAAAGTCTACTCCTTGGATCATAGGTAAAGGCATGGTGGTCCCAACCTGCTTCACTGTAAGCCCGTCCTCCTTTAAGCTTTGATGGAATCAGGGTGTCGACCTGTTCTGGATTTTTCAGATCGGATACATCGAAAAGCTGTGCCTGCCACTCTCCACTCAAACCATCATCATCGCCAGCAGGCCCAACAGTCAGCAAGTGGGTTTCACCAAGTGGATGCATGTAGTTGCTGAAACCAGGAATTTTTAGTTCGCCTTCCAGAGTGGGTTCATTGGGTGCGCTGAGGTCAAAAGCGAATAGCGGATCCACTTGCCTAAAAGTGACGACATAACCCCGATCGCCCACGAAACGCGCACTTTGAACTCTTTCTCCAGGAGCTAGATTGAGAACAGAGCCCACTTGCTCCAGTTCAGAGTTTTCTCCATTCGCAAGTTTCAATACGAAGAGGTGATTAAGTGGCTGGCTGGGTTCAATAACTTGCCTGATATCATCAACAAGAATCATTGGGGAATTTGGCCGTTCGGTCGTTGCAATTCGGAGATAGCCTTCATACTCACTCAGGCTAAAAGAGTTTAGAATTTGCCCATCGACCAACCCGCTCCCCTCATAGACCGGATGTCCAGATTGCCAGTCTAATTGCCAGATTGCCGTCTGGTCGGATTGCTCTGCATTCCACCACCACCCAGAACTTCCTTGGATCAAATAAAGATGTTTTGAACTACCGTAGAGTTGCCAGGCGTTGTTTAGGACGGCACTCGTTTGATAATTTGAACCGTCACTCTCAAAACTGACGAGAAGAGTCATTCCCAGAGAATTTAGAGTGAGATCTGGTTCAGAAATCTCATCACAACCTAACCATGGCATTTCCTGAGAATTGCTTTCTGATATCAGCAGAGCATTAGGAAGGATTTCTTCCATATCTTGCTTGCTTACAGCCTGCGCAACCAACGCTTCGATTTCTATTTCCATTTCGGATAAATCTTGATCAGGTTTGTTCGCAAACTTGGCTTCGTAATATTCACTGAGCTTCTTTTGCAACAAAAGATCGTTTTGAATGGAATTTGGAAGCTGAAGAGGTACTTGAATCGCTAACTGGATTCGATTATTCAGTGGTCGTCTACCGTCGAGCAGTAAACCTTGCAGGAGCCAACGGTTGATGATCTTAGGTTTCGTCCTGTCAGATATATCTACAAAAATCACTTCAGTATTGTCGGGACCACCGATCGGCAGAGAAAGTGTTGCTCGTCTCTGATCAGGGGTGGGCAGGTTTCTTGCTGCTGTATACCCGTAAGATGTTGCTAGAATGACTACTTTTTGATGTGACTCATCAAGGAACATCTTTTCAGCCGGCACACCAATAGATAACGAGGCCAAAAGACTCATTTCGGTTGGTGGAAAGGCACGGAGAATGTGGAGTTTCTCTTCTTGCAGGACCAGCATTGTTCCATCGTTCATTGTTTTGACCAGATCTGGTTCATCCACTGTAGTTTCCTGCAAGTTGGTACCAGTAATACTTGTCGGAACAGAGCTGTCATCTGTGCTGACTGAGACATCAGAACTCTCTGCCATCTCCATCATCATTGGCATCGCTCGCAGAAGTCCTTGGTCGAGTAGTTGACGTGTGATGGAGTTTGTGAAAGAGCGTCTGTAGTCTTCGCAATCAGCTAGTTGACGCAACGAGGTTCTCTCTTGGGGAACTTTACTCGGACTTAAGGCAGAGCCAAGAGTTGAATCCTGACTGGCGTTGCTGCAACTCAGCAGCAAACAACAAGTCATCAGAGTGAGTGTGAGAAAAGAGATTTTCATATAAAAACTACTGATTCTGGTGAATAAGAATTTGTCTCAGAATCCCACAATTTTGGTGACTTTCCAAGGTCGTGATTTGATACATATGTAAACTAATGTCCTTGACATTTTTCCAAATTATTGTAGTTCACCACCTGTCCACAAACTAACTAATCACACTATTAATTCTCTTCAATGGAGTTTCTCATGAAGAAGATTTTGGGATTATTAATCGGAAGCAGTCTTGTCGGGGCATCGCTTCTTCCAGTATCAGCTTTTGTCCATGTCGGCTTTTATCAGTATTGGTCTGCTTTAGTACCGGTTTGCTTCAGCATCCACTTGCTTCAGCATCCGCTTGCTTCAGTATCAGCTTGCTTCAGGCTTCCTGATCTAAGGGCGTGAGCTCGATGGTGTCGGGGTTGTGACTAGCTTCACATATTAGCTTTCTCCCGAACTGGACTCTTGTTTGTTATTCTCGCTCCACTCATTGATCTCCTTCCAGTAAGTCTTTCTAAGTTAGTCTCTAAGTTTGGTATTCCGGGACCGTACCCTATTCTCGCGAGGTTTCAATTTTCGTCCGAACTCTCTATGTTAAAAT
>CAJXNF010000254.1 GCA_913056375.1 uncultured Pseudomonadota bacterium
TTTCTCTGGGATTCGCCGATACAAAGGGAAATTATAACATTATCTGGAGCAGTGAGTTCATGGTTGGGCTTCAATTCTGAACAAAATTAACCCCGTGAAACAATCTACTCGCTACACCTACAGATTTCACGTACGTCTGTCTGAACACAACAGTATCGCGGAAACCCTTCCCTAGCCAATTCCCTTCGAGCAGATCATCTTATTCTTCGGCGATACCCAAGCAGCTTTTCAATATAGAGCATCAATTTGTCAAAAAATTGACTTTGTCAACTTCTCTGGCAATTCATTTTCACAAATCGGCTAGCAGTTCTTCTGACAACTAGGTCTCTCCGTCAAAAGATTTACTCACAAAGCTTTTCCCCAGCGATACCTTAGACCTACCCCAAGTACGTTAGAACTAGTGTTGCGCACACCATACAAGCCATATCCCGCAGAACGATGATGAATCCGGAAAGACAACTCTGCTTCTGGAAGTTGCGGCGGAGCTAAAGTGATATCTAGCGTCAGCAAATTCATAAAGTGTTTGGAAGATCTGCCTTCGGTTCGCTCTTGATCTGGAATCTTAGAAGCGTAAGAGACTCCTTCAGCAAAGCCAATCGTGGTCTTCACATAGCGATCCCATCGAAAGTTCTTCCATCGGAATACTACAGATGGACCGATCTCGCTGATTACCTTAGTTTGGCTTTCACGATAGTTGATATTCAGAGCTGCTTCCAATTCCGTAACGTAAGGTTCCAAATAACGGAACCACCAAAGCTTCCTTGAAATTCGTCGTGCGACTTCCACTCCATAAACTAGCTCATCTGTGTTTGGGTACGCCAAATCCAAAGCTTTGGAAGGATCATGTGAGTCCGTATAGTTGATCAAGCCGATATCATCTAGGTTGCTTTGAGCTGTCTGTCCCTTAAACAACAATAACCCCCAGGCATCTTCAAAGACTTGAGCACAAACTGGTTGGACAGGCAGTAGGAAAAAGCCCAGGCCTCCCACTAGCAAAAGCAGAAGGCGCAGCTTTCGGAAAAAATACATGTAGGAAGAGAGATGTCTTCGTAGGTAGGACTTACTCAGGCAAATGGAAAGTTTTCAGTTTGTCTTCTGAGTATTCTTCCCGGTCGTCGTAGCACTTCTTTAGCGCCTGCTGTGATACAGAAAGCACCTTAAACTCTTCAGACTCCTGATTCAACTTTCCTTCAGTGTCATAGTTATCCATGAACTTCATCAATCCTCCAGCCCCCTGGAAGTCTTTGAAATACACTTTGAGCCTGAAGAGCAGTAGACAAGCCTTGATAATCTCTTCCTTATCAAGTTGTTCAAAAATTGGTTCGAGCCATTCAATGACTTTCTTCAGTGCTGCCTTGGCTTCATCGATTCGACCTGCCTCCGAGAGCATTTCAGCTTTCACCATATTCAGTGAGGCCATTTTACGCACATTGGCATACGGTGTATCTGCAACCTCTGACAATCGCTTATGGGTCTCTATCGCTAAATCGTAGCTGAGCAATGCCATCTCAAGATCTCGTTCTTCACTCATGAATGCTGCTGGATCTTTTATTTTCTCTAGCGAGCTCTGCATTCGCTCTTCCCATCCTTCCTGGAACTGTTCTACGTTGAAGGGAGCGTTCCTGTTAGATTGTGAGCGGAAATTTTCCAAAATATTGGTAGAGAATCCGCAGCTAGTACAACTCGTCACATCCAGCAAATTAAAATCACAGAAATCCATTGATCCGGAAGGGCTTAGGTACTTTGGAATCCCAAAAATATTCTGCTTGGTAATCATGCTCCTGGCACGCAAAGACCAAAAATGGACCTTATCATTGCCGCAAGCAAAACAGTTGACGATGCGTCCAGTCAGTGAGGATTTCTTCGGTGTGAGCCGATCATTAACTGTTGTGACCTCGTAACGATCTGGGAAGAGGATTTGAAGAATACCGTGTTGGTCCCCCAGTCGCTGAACGATGTCCACACGAATCGAGACACTCTTTTCATCCCACTTTTCCTGGCGTTGTCCAGTCACCCTGCCTTCGACACGATCGTAGAATTCTTCCTCTGAACCTGATTTAGAAATCTGGATATAGACCGGCATATTGGGAACCATCGCCCGAGGGTTCCGGAAAGTACAACGGGATTCTGAGAGCGAAGTGAGTCGTACTAGAGAGGCATTCTTACCAGCAGAGATTTTTGCCAGTGGTTTGGTTGCTTCCAGCATTGACCGTGCTGTCTTCCATAGCTTCGTAAGGATATTGCTGGTGAAGCCCAACAGACCACCTGCATAGACGAAAAAGGTGATTTCCGTCTCCGACATTTTCCCATCTACAACCATCAACTCCGCAAGATACTTGAGAATAATGAATGATTGCTTCGGATCAATTTTTCGCGCTTCCAGCGATGGAGTCTTGCCTTGGCGCACAACAGCCATGATGCCGTTTACCTGATCACGATCTTCTAGAAAAGAAATGGCCTCCTTAAGAAATTCGAGTTCTGAGTCATCAACTCGACCATCGGCCACAATCATGCCGGCAATAGCCCGTGCAAACCAAATTTTCTCCTCGACGGACATGGCTTCGGTGTTAGGCAATTCCATGGGATTTCTCTCCTTTCGTGATTACAGAATAAGCGTCTATGAGCCGCAAAGCTCATAGCAAACAACAATTTTTCAAGTTGAGCAAGAGTAACCCCATCTTTGGGGAGACGCAAAGAAAAAGCTGTATAACCTTAGAACTTGCCCGCTTCCCGGAAAGCAAAGGCACTCCAACCTTCTGCCTCTGTCGAAGCACAAATACACAGGCCATATTTCGCTAAGGCAGCTGCGAGTGGTACTTCCTGCTCTGTCAGAAGACCGCTACAAATCAGGGTTCCACCAGCGGCTGTCAATCTTGCCAAATCTACCACCGCAGATTTTAGTTCCTCTAACAACATATTGCTGATTACCAGTGGCGCCGGTTCGTCAATAACGTTGGCTGTACCAACGACACCCCAAAAACATTGCTCCTGCTGATTCAGTTCAAAATTGTGAAGGGCCTCTGGCAGGACTACCGGATCATTGTCACAAGCTACAATTTTTGAAATTCCAAGACGAGTCGCAGCTAAACCAAGAATGCCCGACCCTGTACCTACATCAATAAGGCTGGCCGGCACCTGAGCTTCCTGCAAAATAACCAGTTCGAGCATCTCCAGTGCCAAGCGAGTGGAGACGTGGGTTCCTGTTCCAAACGCTTGTCCTGGCTCCAGCCAAATCACCTGACGATTCTCAGGCAGGTCTTTTTCGTACCAGACAGGTGCAATCAGTAGAGTTCGACCGATTTCTACAGGCTGAAAATGATCATGCCAACCTAAACGCCAATTTTCATTTGGGCAGAGTCGATGCTCCACTAACTCTAGTTTTCCAACTGCTTTTGGATACTCGTTCCGAAAACGAGAAATCCACTCATCAAGTTTTTGTGGTTCGGTCAGGTAGCATTTCAGTCTTTGCTCGCCATCAGCTTCTTGAAGAATCTCACAGCCTGCTGCCCCCTGTTCAAAGCAAAAGCCTGTCCAGAGATCTGCTAGTTCTTCAGCCACACTGAATACACCTTCCTGGTAGCTCTCCGAACTAGTCACTCGCGCGTCTTGTCAAGATAGACTTTAAAACCATCTTCCAAGAGTCCTCGTAAACGCGGATCTTTTTTTTCCTCTGCCGACTTACATTGCTGACAGCGACAGCTTACATGATGTGTCTTCTGGAATCGTTTGATACGCACCCGGGTCAGGTCTTTCCCCTCCGTTTGCATCTGGCGCAGCACCTTCTCCACCTGTTCCATGACCTTGTGCAGAACAATTTCCTCGTGCTTTGGGAAACCACGTTCTGTGGATTTACGGCCGAACATTTGCCTCTCCTGTTACCAGTTGGGACTGTAAGTGTTGCCAGCTTTGCTCGTAAACTGACAATGTCTGCTCTAGCAATTTATTCGGATCAAAACGTTCCAAAGACTGCTGACGGGCATTCTTACCAAACTCTGCAATGCGTTCTGGACTTTCCAGCATCCACTCCAGAATTTCGGCCAGGGCTTCTGCGCTCTTGTCTTTCGCGATCCGGCCTGTGACACCATCCTGAATAATCTCAGGTAGAGCTCCGGTAGGAAAAGCAACCACAGGCGTCCCTACAGAGAAAAATTCAACAGCCACACGACAAATCACTTCAGAATCAACAGAGCTTACTACACCAATGTCAGTGTGACGCATAATTTCCAGAACATCCTCGCGATAACCATACAAGTAGACGCTCTGCTGGAGATTCGATTCAACCAAATCTTGCAAAAGCCCTTGCCATTCTGCCTCCGTCTCATTCGTGTCTCGATAGAGCATCAACAGCACTATGTCTGGGAAACGCTTTCTTAGTGTAGCAAAACTTTTTAGAAGAATCCTTTGCCCCTTGACTGGCCGAATACGCCCGACAATACCAATGACTCGACAGTGCCTTGGGATACCTAATCGATCAAGACACTCTAATCGAGATTGTTGAGCTTCACTTTCTCCCTGTGAATCAATCGAACTTGGGTTAACAGGATAGTAGATGACCTGCAGACGCTCTGATGGAAGATTGAGGACCTGGCGAAGTTGGGAAGCGATCACCTGTGCAGGCACAATCACGGACTCAATCCAATCCTCATGTAACTTACGATTTAGCCAATGATCACGAAGTGGTCGAGTTGTACCGCGAGTACGGATTAACGCAAAACTTTTCAGCCGTTGCCGAAGCAACACGAGCAGGGGGAATCCCTCAGATCGGTGGGCATTGACAATCTGAATCTGCTGTTCCTCAATCAGGGATTGCAGCCGTCGGTAGGCCTGCCAAAGTTGCCAGGGATTTGAAGAACTAAGTGGGATATCCGTAATGATTGGCAGGTTCCAATTACGCAGCTTGGTCTCATTCAAGGAATTGGGGAGGGTCAGCACCCAAACTTTATGCCCAGCATTCAGTAATTCTCTCGCAAGGGTAGCTGCATAGGCGGCCTCCGCATTCCACCA
>CAJXNF010000255.1 GCA_913056375.1 uncultured Pseudomonadota bacterium
TGCCTGAGACCTGATGAGCCACTACTAACCATTTCCCATCTGGATGAATGGAAAAATTTCTCGGAGATTGCCCACCCGTGGGGACATGCCCGATCAATTCCAATCGTTCATCTGGGAGAATCCGATAACAACAAAAGCTATCGTGTCCTCGATTCGTTCCATACAAGAACTTACCGTTGGGATGCACATGAATGTCTGCCGTGGTGCTCTCTTCTGAAAAATCACCAGGGAGCGTTTTGATTTCCTGAGTGGGTTCCTTGGCAGGTAGGCCATCCTCACCCACAGGAAACACGAGAATCGTATTCCCCAGCTCGTTGATCAGGTACATGTTCTTGTTTGAATGACTGAACGTCAAATGACGAGGCCCAGATCCAGCTGGAAGTTTCAAAGAGCGATCTTTGATAAGATCCAACTTTCCCTGAGAATTGATCTGATACACCATCAACTGGTCTGTACCCAGATCCGTGACAAGCAGATGCCGACCGTCTGGTGTCAGGTGAGCCATGTGTGCATGAGGTCCTTCCTGACGTTTTAGATTTACCGAACTCCCGTGATGCTGATGAAAATCGTTGGGGCCCGAGAGGTTTCCATCCTTCATGACTTGATAGGCAGCGACACTCCCCCCTGAATAGTTCGCAACGAACAGCGCATCTTCTGAATGAGACAAGCTCAGATGACAAGGGTGATTCCCATTCGTTGGCTGGTTGTTCAAGGGGTTGAGTGTTCTACCTTCTTCGGAGATTGCGTAGCCCGCCACTCCACCACCTGAATTACCCTGATGTTCTGAAACCTCCACCACTGCATAAAGACGTTGAAAATCCTTGGTAAGAATCAAAAAGGATGGATTTTCAATTCCCCTCACGCCTTTAACATAGTTCAACTGACCAGAGGTCAAATCCAGAGTGAAAAGCTGAATCCCTTCCATCTCAGGAGAGGCGTATCCACCCACATAAATTAGCTGCTTTGACATGGTCATCCCTTCAAAAAGTTTCTACAAAATCTAAAGTTCGACATTTCACACTTTTGAGCTGTTTTCACAAGTCTTCAAATTCTTTCGATGGCCCATTACGAAGGGCCACAACCTGCCTCCATTAAATTTTTTTTGCACTCTTCATCATAATCGGATAAATACTTCGCCCTATCTGGTACAAGGGTTACTAGGTCTATTTCAAGCAGAGTATCTTCCCGCAGATAATTTCTCCGCTTGAATCGAGTTAGAAACAGATCACTGTTTCTATATTTCTAAACTCAATTTGAGGTTCCAATGAAAAAGATGTCTACCAAACTTGGACTGGTATTGTTGGTCAGTCTTTTCGCAGTAAAGTCCCTGTGGGCGCAAGTCACCGTCTTAGGTTGGCCTGGTGGCCCCGAAGAAACAGCTTTGAGGAAAGCAGTTGAGGTCTATAACGCAGGCCCCGGCAAAAGCAATGGATCCGTCAACTTGATCTTCTTCAATCGAGATGGCTTCTGGGACAAACTACAGGCTGACTTGGCCGCTGGAACGACCGAGTTTGACATCAATCTAACCGCAACTTATGCAGTTGGACGCTACGCCCCATACATGCAACCACTGAGTCTACCTTCCGCAGCAATGGATGTCTTCGGAGACAAAGTATTGAAGACCATGCAATTTGAAGGTGAGCAGTATGGCGTACCCACTGATCTGAGTTTGCACTTCATGTACTATCGCAATGACTTGATTGACAAGCTACTAAGCGATGCAGGCTGGAAGAAGATCTATGGCGAAATCTCCCAGAAATACTTGGGCAAAACGCTAGCTCCCAAAAATCCTGACACCTGGAACTGGGAAGACTACGCAGCGACAGCCTTATTCTTCACAAAGAGCGTCAACTCTGCCAGCCCAACTCGTTACGGAACAGTCCTACAGATGAAGAACTTGCTGTTCAACATGATGATCTGGCACTCGACTGCACGTTCTCATGGTGGTGAGTGGTTGGACGCCAACGGCAATGTTATGGTTGATTCGTGGGCGGTCCGACAGGGCCTGCAACTCTACAAGACACTCTATGACGCTGGGGCCTCTCCAAAAGATTCGACCTCATACGAATATGCTGAAGCAAACGCTGCTTTCGGTTCAGGCCAGGCAGCCACGATGCTGCAGTGGAACGCTGCTTTCGGTAGCTTGAATAATCCCGAGGAGAATCCAGCAGTAGCAGGGAAAATCGGAACAGTTGCTCCTCCTGCAGGACCAGCCGGACGTGTCACCCACATTCATGGTTTGGGCTTGGGCTTGAACAAGAACTCCAAGAACAAGGATGCCTCAATCAAGTTTCTGAATTGGCTCTCTGGTGCAGCGGCAATGGAGACCTATGCGTTAGGCGGTGGTTCCCCAGCCATGGCTAAATCCATCACAGATAAAATTTCTGGTGATCGACCTGATCTTATCAAACTCGGGGACTTCGCTGGGAGTTACGGGTTTGTGATGAATGGTGGAACCTCCGCATCTGCCTTGCAGATTTATACCCTGCAAGCTGAGCAGTTTACGGGCTACTGGTCAGGAACCAAGTCTCTGGACGAAGCACTGCAAGCGACCAGTAAGGGAATGGCTGATCTTCTCAAGTAAGCTCTCAGGCTTTTTTCCCAAATAGGTTTCAAGTTCAGCATGCAGGTAAGCAGCAAGGAAAAATTCTGGCTGACAGCTCCGATCACCTTCTTTCTTTTGGTGATGCTGGGGTTCCCTCTGCTGCTGGACTTGATCTACAGTGTTTCCGAGGTCACTTTTGAAAACCTCCTCGCTCCACGTCTGCAGGGTTTTGAAAACTATTTTGAGACCCTGCAGGACCCCACCTATTGGGATGCCCTCGCCTTTTCACTAAAATTTGGACTCACAGCTTCACTGGTTCAATTATTCCTTGCCTTGTTTCTGGCAATCTACTTAGAACCTCTGTTGGCTCGTCATCCCTGGCTCATGGCCGTTTTAATGGCGCCCATGATGGTCGCCCCGGCTCTCATTGGGTTAATGTATCGACTGATCTTGCATGAATTTGTTGGAGTGATCCCCTATTACCTCTGGGAGTGGGTGGGTGACAGTCCTGCTTTTTTAGGGACTGAGAATGCTTTCTTAACTTTGGTCACGATTGAAATCCTTCAGTGGACACCTTTTGCGTTGTTGATCCTATATACAGCTTATCGGTCGATCCCTTCTCACTTGCGAGAAGCTGCCAGAATGGACGGTGCCAACTCGTTACAATTATTGATGTTGGTGGAATTGCCATACATGATGCCCGTCATTTTGCTGACCTTCTTCATCCGTTTCATCGACTCCTTTCGGGTATTTGACAACATCTATGTGCTTGTCGGCAGTGGGGCAGGAGGAACTAGTACTTCCCTGAGCATCTACATCTACAAGGCCTTTTTTCGTGGAGGCAACATCGGTCAAGCAGTTGCTGCGTCTGTCCTGTTGTTCCTCGCTGCACTATTGCTGATTGCGCTCTTGGAACGATTTAGCCGCAGGATGGAGACGACATGAGCATGCTCTTTCGTTGGCTGATCTTCGGTTTTGCAGCACTGCTGTTTAATTTTCCCCTGCTTTCAACTCTGCTCACATCACTGAAATCTGAGGGAGAGATCGTCTCGAATCCTTCCATTATCATCCAGTCACCCACTCTGGCGAACTATGTGAAGATTTTTGAGATGGCCGACCGAGTTGATATTTTACCTTTTCTTTGGAATTCCTTGGTCATCTCTGCATTAGGAGCATTTTTCGCGCTTTTGCTGGCTTTTCCAGCGGCTTATGTCATCGTCAGAACTGGCTTTGGTCGGAACTGGTTGTTGCCCTTCGTGCTGAACCTGAGGGCCTTACCATTGATCATTTTTGCTATTCCCCTCTACATGATGTTTCAGGCCGTGGGCCTACTTGATACGTTGTTGGGCCTGGCACTAATCATGTGCATCATCAATCTACCCCTGACTTTGGCTCTGCTATCGTCAACATTGCGAAACATACCTGAAGAACTGGATGATGCTGCCCGGATTGATGGTGCATCGACCCTCTCAATCATCCTGCGGATCATCTTGCCACTGTCTGTTGCGGCAATTGCTTCTTCATCTGTTCTAGGGTTTGTCTATGCTTGGAATGAATTTCTTTTTGGACTGATGCTTACTACAAAATCAGCCACACCCATAACGGTTGGGGCTTCCTTCTTTTTCTCGGCAAGCGGAGGAGGAGTGAAGTGGGGGGTAGCTTCAGCAGTCATCATGTTATCTTTACTACCACCTTTGATTGTTGGTCTATTATTTTACCGATCAATTGGCAGTTCTCTGACTGGAGGAGCTGTTAAAGGATGATCTACGGCCCCAGTTTCAAGGGTCATTTTCACCACTTCAAAGGCTTCTTTGCTCACCAAGTCTATCCTCTGGAAAGTCGTCACGATTTTAATGACAGGACTCCTGCTCTTAAGTGCTTTGGTTCAGTGGAACGATCCAGATCCGTTTCGTTGGATTGTTTGTTACTCCGTCACCGCAATCATTACCCTCTGCTCACTGATCCCCACTACCATCATCAATCCCACTAATTTGGGGAATGGTTGTATTGCTCAGTAGCTTGTTTGTGGGAATGGATTTCTTGATGAGCAAGGAGCCGTTCGAATGGGACTCTTTCTGGAATGTAATGGCCATGAAGAATGAAGCTGTCGAATTAGGCAGGGAATTGGGAGGTTTGTTGTTGGTGACGGGATGGATGACCGTTCTCGCTTGGCGAATGAAATTTACACCCTCACAAAAAAATATTTGATGCGGAAAATAGATAATTTTGCTTACCAAGCTCTTTATGGAGACATCCATAATCACTGCAATATTTCCTACGCCCATGGGAGCTTGGACGATGCAATCAAAAACGCAGCACTTCGCTTGGATTTTGTCTCCATCACCGGCCATGCTTCATGGCCTGACATGGATGAGCATGATCCAAGAATTCAGCATATTGTTCAGTTTCACCAACGTGGTTTCGCCAAACTTCACAGAAATTGGGACTCTT
>CAJXNF010000256.1 GCA_913056375.1 uncultured Pseudomonadota bacterium
TGACCTGATTGAAGGACAGAATCACCGAGTTAGTGAGGGCGATAGCCTGACGCTGGAACCCTGGCAAACGCTCTGGCTGACGAGGAGCCGTTAACACGATGCCTGACCGTTACCTGGAAGTCAGTCAACGCCCCTGGGGGGATTATGTGGTGCTGGCCGATGAGCCAGACCACAAGGTCAAACGCATTGTTGTTCAACCCGGCAAGCGTCTGAGCCTACAGCGGCATCAGCAACGTGCAGAGCACTGGTATGTCGTCAAGGGAGAGGCCCTTGTGACGCTAGATGAGTCTGAAAAAATCCTCCGCGCTGGCAATGCCGTGGATATTCCAATCCGTACAAAGCATCGGATCGAAAACACCGGCTCTGAGGAGTTGGTTTTTATTGAAGTCCAAACCGGCAGCTACTTTGGAGAAGATGACATTGAACGCTTCGATGACGACTTCGGCAGAACTAGCTGACCCTTCCCCTCATCTCTGCTCAGTAATCGAAAAGCCTCAACTGACGGATGCCCATTTCGTGGACTGAGCGACGGCTCCTCGGCGCAGGATTGCATAGTCCGTGTCCACCGCTGGGAAGAGACAACCCGCTTCGATGATCTCTTGCAGAAACTCCTGATCCAGCGTTAGGAATCCTGCCGGTTTACCAGCTGCTCGAATCCGCTTCATTCCCTCCAAGCATGCTTTTTTGACCTTGGGATGGCTTGGTTCTCCTGGAAAGCCCATACTGGCTGCCAGATCGGCTGGACCGATGAAGACCGCATCCACTCCGGGTACCTGAGCAATTGCTTCCAGCTGCTCCAAGGCCTCCTGAGTTTCAATCTGCACCATCAGGCATATTTCTTCACGGGCTCGCTTCGCATAGTCTGGAATTGTTCCGTATCGACTCGCTCGGGTGATGCCGGCAAAGCCACGAATTCCTTCGGGAGCATAGGCCACAGAAGCCGCTGCTAGTTGGGCTTCCTCAACATTCTGGACATAAGGAATCAGTAGCGACTGGACCCCACAATCGAGAAAACGCTTGATCTCTGCTGGATCCAGTGAGCTTGGCCGGACAATCGGGTGAACAGGATAGGGCGCCACCGCCTGTAGGAGAGGCAGCACCTCAAGGGGATTCATTGGCGTGTGCTCGGTGTCAAACAAGAGCCAGTCAAATCCACAGCCTGCTAACATTTCTGCGATATTGGAATCATTGATGGAGCACCAAAGGCCGATTTGTCGTAGTCCATTGAGAATGTTGGCTTTGAACGGGTTGGGGGGGAGTTG
Source organism: uncultured Pseudomonadota bacterium (assembly GCA_913056375.1). Classification (GTDB taxonomy): domain Bacteria; phylum SAR324; class SAR324; order SAR324; family NAC60-12; genus JCVI-SCAAA005. The sequence continues at coordinate 1,263 of CAJXNF010000256.1, forward strand.
CATGGGGACCTTTCACTGGTAACGAATGCGAGAGAGAGAACGTAAATTTTCAGCGCTTGTCGTCGGCAGTCTCAAAAACTCCAGGTAGGCAGGGATCTGTTCAAACAACATATCCGTACCAATCTGGGTCAAACAACCTCTTTCTCGCGCAGCCAAAACAAAGGGGGTTTCTTCCTGTTTCATCACGACTTCGCCAACCATCGCAGTTGGTGATATCCGGTTGACATCAATTGGTAATGGATCACCAGGCTCCATTCCCATCGGGGTTGCGTTCACCACAATTTCAAATCCATTGGGATCGTTACTACCCAATTGAATCGGCAACGTTGGAAAGAACTGCTGGAGCCGACTAGCAAGCTGCTCCATCACCTCTGAGCGGGTATCGTACAGTGCCAAGCGCCCCACTCCATCCTCTGCCATAGCAACCGCAATCGCAGAGCCCACACCACCTGAGCCGATAACCAATGCAGAGGAACCCCGGGCAGGTCGTCCTTTGCGGGCGAGTCCGCGCACAAAACCCTGTCCATCAAACATGTCCCCAACCAACCGACCATCTGCCTCTTTACGGACAGCGTTGCAGGCTCCACAGACTTGAACCGCAGTGCTTACCTCATCGAGCATTGCCACAGTGCTCACCTTATGAGGCATGGTGATCAATGCTCCAATAATATTCTGCAACTGAAACAAGGATTTGAAAAACCCCGGATAGTCCTCACCTTTGCACCCCATTGGCACAACCAAGGCGTCAACCCCTTCTTGTTCAAAATAAGGGTTAAAGATCATCGGGGCCTTGAAGCTCCCTGTGGGCCAACCAATGTGCGCAATCAACTTGGTATATCCAGAAATTACCTGGGTCATCAGTCCTTTCTCATGCTTAATTTTTATATTCCCGTGTGTCCAAAAACACCTTCAAATAATTACATCTGCTCCAATTCACGAGCCTGCATCGTCAATCGAATTTGAGCGTTTGGTGCTCCATACCCTCGATAACCAGCTCGCTGAACAAATTCAAAGCAGAAGCGCTTCTCAAACAAGCGGGTATAGAGTTGATAAAAGTATCCGTGCTCGTCTTCATCATAAAGAATGTGGTGAGTCCGCAGCTCTGCAATCAGTTCTGCAGACAAACCGAAACGTGGGGCCAGATCATCGTAATAATGCCCGGTAACTTTCATGACCTCTGTTCCCTGTTGCTCCAGATATTTTGCCAAGGCAAAGATGTCGCTGGTTTCCAGAGCAATGTGATTCACTCCAGATCCCCGATATCGTGATTGAATCTGACCAACCACGGTCTTTTCTGCCAAGGTACTATTCAGTGTCATTGCCAGCGAACGATCTGCCACTTCCATCACCTGGCTTTTGACCAAACCCAAGGGATCAGGGAGACTCACCGAAGGAGAAGCCTGCATCTGGAAGAGAGCCCGATAGAGCAATGTCGCTTCCAAAACTTGGTCTAAAGGCAGAGTTGTCGCCACATGATCGACCCTGGATAGATATGAGTTTGGATCGACCGAATGATAAACAAACTCTCGCTCCCAATGGGGAGAAGGATCGTTGGAATCCACCAGATAGAGCAAGGCTCCTGTGGGTCCAGTAATCGCTGCGATCCCATGAGTATCATGCTCCGGATCCGCATATTCAACCTGATAGCCCAACTTGGTGGCTCGCTCTAGCAAACCAGGGACATCTGGACAACTCAGTCCGTAGGCACAGACAGACAGTCCATGCTCTGTGTGGTATCTCTGTGCGAAACTCTGAGACTCCCGATTGATGACCAAGCGGATACCACCCTGTTGCCAAAGCTCCACTTGCTTGACCTTGTGGGTGGCAACGTGAGTAAATCCTGTCTTTTGGAGAAAACTAGCGAGCTGTTGGTGCTCCGATTCATCGACAGCAAATTCGATAAAGTCTACGCCTGTCGGCTGGGCAACCTTTGGTAAACCCCGACTTTTCACCTTGGACGATGGCTCGGTCTCCTGGGCCATGTAGACGAGAGAGCGGTAGGCATCACGCGCATGACGGAAAGGGTCACTGGCCCGGAATTGATCGTTGAAGATCTCCAACGAAAATGGCCCATCAAAGCCTGTCGCGCGTAAGCGTTCCATGAAGGCCTGTAAGTCTAGCTCTCCCTGGCCTGGGAAACAGCGGTGGTGGCGACTCCAGGAGAGCGGATCCATGGTCAGTTGAGGAGCATCCGCCACCTGAACCAGGAAAATTCGATCTCCAGGGATGTTGACAATGCTATCCAGCTCCGTCTGGCGAGAAAAGATGTGAAAGGTATCCAGCGTGAGTCCCAAGGCAGGATGATTGGCTCGACGGACAATTTCCCAGGAGTCCCGATAGTCATTGACGTGCCGACCCCAGCTCAGCGCCTCATACGCGACTCGCAAGCCCTGCTTGGCGGCTAATTCAGTGAGTTCAAAAAGATCTTCTGCAGCACGCTGGATGCCTCCTATCGCTTTGGGAGAGACATTGCTGCAAATCATCAGCAAGTCGGTACCAATTTCGCGCATCAACTCAAACTTCTGCTCTGCTCGGGCAAATCCACGGCTTCGCAGCGGTTCTGGCATTCCCTCAAAATCTCGAAATGGCTGATAGACTAATACTTTCAGTCCATGATCCTCAAGTAGTCGCCTCAGCTCTCCCAGGCTCCCATCATGCGTGATCAGATCGTTCTCAAAAATTTCAATCCCTTGAAAACCAGCCTTTGCAATGGCCTCAATCTTTTGTCGGAGGGTTCCAGATAGGCAAACAGTCGCAATGGAGTACTGCATAAGTGGTCCTTGCTCGGTAGTTGGAGGAACAGATGCTTCTTTGAGTAACCGATTGTAAACTCAGATGCCAGCGGGAAGGTTGCAAAGACACCAATTTTTAGAAGGCTTTTGCTTCTGGTATTCGAAGGAGGGACCAGGAGAGGAAGGTGTTTGATATTTCAGCAGCTAACCCGAGCTCGGAGCTCACGGAGAATTTCACCTAATGATTTGCCGTTAACATAGGTATAGGTAATCAGGGAGCGCCTAAATTTCTCACCAACCAGCTTGATATTTTTTTCCTGCATCTCCGCAACTGTTGCTTCCCAAAGTTGAGACTGCCACTTGGCATCTTTGAAACAATTGGGGTCCAGCCGCAATAGTGATTTTTCCTCAAACTCTCTCAACTGAACCATCAGTTTTGGCAAATGAAATCCAAAACGTTGTGCTTCCTTGCTGGGGACTCCTGCAGCATAACCCATCTCACAGAGCCCCTGTCTGAAACACTTGGAAACCACCATATCTTCGAGGATGACCGTGTTCGCTTGACCAGTTTGTGGAATCCATAGAGCAGTAAGGAGAAGGAGCAACCGGATTAGCCTGCCACTTAGAAGATGAGAAGTCATTTTATCTCGATTTAGAATGGCCATAAAACAGTTCCTCAGCGAGTGATGGAATCATCATTCTGCCTGAAAAGGGTTGGTAGTAGTTATAGGTGCAAATGAACTAAAAAATTAATTTATGAAAATCTCTCTGTTGCGTTTTCAGACGAACCCTCCGATTCGTCACTTTCTTCTGGTTGAGGCAAGGCCGCTAGACTGTGCTCCGTCTCTTCTCTCTCCTCTTCTTCTTCCCACAAACGAAACTGATGCACCACCTCCAACAACTCCTCCGCCTGCTGGGACAACTGCGAACTCGACTTCGCGTTCACCTCCGAAAACTGTGCATTCTCCATCGTCATCT
>CAJXNF010000257.1 GCA_913056375.1 uncultured Pseudomonadota bacterium
CATTGCCAGCTTATCAAATCATGGAACCACTCAAAAACCTTAAGCATGTTCAACTCGAATCCCTGAACAGTCATTGAGGAACAAGATCTTGAGGCGTTAGGTTCTGAAAATAGTTTCAATCGATGAAGAAAATAGATTGTAGAGAGTTCTGTTCACGTTTCCAATACTTTTTGGACCATCATTCAATGTAAGAATTGTTTTCTTTTTGATGAAAATTTTGCTGTTGCTCTTATCTTCTTGTGCTTACCATCCGCAAAAGAAGTGGATGAAGTCCTGTTCGGACCGAAGGGATTGGTTGACAACCTCAAGGCACAGATCTCCATCATCGACACTTCGACTCTCGAACGAAGCGAGGCTCTCCAGTTCCATGGTCAGCTTGCCCACAAAGCAATTCCATATGCTGATTGCCCAGTCTCGGGATTACCTGCCAGAGCGCGGGAAGGAAAACTGACACTGATGTTTGGGGGATCTCAGACTCTATTTGAGCAAGTGTCTCCGTTTCTCGAATTACTCGGAAAGAACATTGTCTATTGTGGGGAGGTGGGTTCTGGACAGTTGATGAAAGCGGTCAACAATATCATTTATAACATCAACATTGTTGCTCTGTGTGAGATCCTCCCCTTGGGTGTGGCAGCAGGAATATCTATTGATGCTCTGGAACAGGTAGTCAACTCAGCGAGTTCGCGCAGTTTTGCAGGAGATCACTTCATCCCACGGATGCTGGCCAGAGAATTTGAGGGAGATTTTCCGTTGGCTGGCGCTTACAAAGACATTCTGAACATGCAGAAAGTAGCCACTGAAAAGCAGGCCCTAACACCACTGATGAATGCGATGATCAGTAGCTACCAGAATGCAATTGCTGATGGGCTAGGAGATGAGCCCAAGAGTGCGATCATCAAGATCTACGAAAAAGTTCTCGGTGTCGAATTCAAGCGGGAATAAACCAAAACTCTACCTACTTTAGTTTCAAAGTCCCTCGGAAATCATGACTTCACAAATTGATCACTTGGTGCTTGGTGCGGAAGATCTGAGTTCTGCAACCCAAGCTCTGGAATCAGACTTTGGGGTGCCTTTTGATGTTGGAGGAGCGCATCCTGTGATGGGCACACACAATCGGCTCCTTCGACTCCAAGCGGATTTCTACCTTGAAGTGATTGCTGCAAACCCAGCTGGATTACCGCAACGGACAAGGTGGTTTTCAATGGATGATCCCAAGACAAAACGCCGGCTTAGTCAAGGAGTTCATCCCCTTTGTTGGGTGATGCAAGTGGAAGATATCCATCAAGCCAGAAAGAACTGTGGCTACGATCCTGGCGAGGTGATCACCATGTCCCGTGATGACTTGGAATGGCAGATTACTGTTCCCAAAGATGGTGGTTTGGCCGAAGGTGGGCTCTTGCCTGTGCTGATTCAGTGGCCAGGTGGAAGAAATCCTGCCCATCGGCTCACCCTGAGTCCAGTTCAGTTGACACATCTGGAAATTACGTATCCCAGTCCCTCCAACATCGAGAATATTCTTCAGAGATTGGGTGCTCCGCCAGAGGTCAACATCACCCATGGCAACCCTGCGCTATGCTTTCACTTGAATACCCCCAAAGGCTCAGTTGTTCTAAAGTCTGTGCTCTAGGGAGACTCTACCGGGCAAGCAATTCTAAAAATTTTTCGAAAAAATATTGGATTCTGTAAAAAATTGTAGAATGCTTTTGAATCATCAATGATGAGTGGTCAACACTGCGCAACTACAGTCAATGGAGAAATCAATGAGGACCCAGTTTTTGCGAAATCTTCTCTCTGTAATTCTGGTTTTGTGGATCTGTTCATCCCAGATTTTCGCCTTCGACCGTGAAGACTTGGATCAATTGTTGAGGACAAATGAGTGTTCGGATTGTGATCTCTCCCAGGCAAACTTGATCGGCATGAATCTGAGAGGAGCAGACCTCAGCGATGCAAACTTGCAGGGAGCTAATCTCCGAGGTGCAGCTCTGATGTTTGCTGATCTCAGTGACGCGAACCTCGTTGGGGCAAATCTCAGTCGTGCCAATCTATATGCAACGAATCTTTACGATGCGGATCTGTACGGAGCAAATCTGTATGGAGCCAGATTCTGCAATACCGTCATGCCTGATGGAAGAACGGCAATCAAAGGTTGTTGAAAGAACAGTAGGAAAAAAGCTGAAGGGTTACGTGACAATGGTATGATCCATTTCCAGGTCAAAAACTCATTTCAAGTCACTGAACAAATTTCTTTCTTCTCTCTCCATTCTCAGTATCTGAGCACTTCCTAATTTTACGAGCAGCTCGCTCTCTTTATTGAAATCAACTATGAATCCTGCTGGGACAACTCCGTCCTATCTTCCTGGAATCCTGGCGATGCTGCTGGGACAATTATGTTTTTCGATCAATGATGCACTTATCAAGTACAGTGTCGGGTTACACAGCGAGCAGCAGAGCATTTTTCTACTACTTTTCTTACGGGGGTTGCTGGTCTGCGTAATGACGGCTGGTTGGTTAATCGGCCAAGGTCAGTTTTATCCAAAGAATTTATTTGCCCTGAATGACATGCACCTTCGTGGGTGTGTTGAAGTGCTTTTGACCGGAGCTTTTTTTGCGTCGATCCTGCTGCTGCCGCTGTCTGATGTCTACACGATCATGCTCTCGGCTCCACTGATGATCACAGCTTCAGGTGCTTTTTTGCTCAAGGAAAAGGTTCATTGGAAGAGTTGGTTGGCAGTTATACTGGGTTTCTGTGGTGTCTTGATCGTGATGTGGCCAGATGATCTTGGTTTTCGGATAGCCTATCTCCTTCCTCTTTTGGCCACAGCTCTAATGGTCCTGCGCGAGTTGCTCACAAAACGAATGGCGCCTCAGTATCGAGGAATAGAGGTCGTCTTGGTGACCTCTCTAATGACAACTCTGGCAGGTGGGATTCTCGCTTTCTTTTGGGAAACATCGCTGAATTTCAATGCAATCCCTTATTTGATCGGTTCAGCCTGCATGTTGACGGTGGGTTATTTGATGGCTGTGCTAACCATTCGTCTAGCTCCAATTTCCGTTACTTCTCCCGTACGCTATTCCATCATTATTTTCGGGGCATCCAGCGCCTATCTGATTTTGGGAGAAACGCCTTCAATCAACACAATTCTCGGCTCATTGATCATTGCTGCCAGTGGGCTTTTCGTGTTCCAAAGAAATCGATAATCTCCCCCTGTCAATCCAGCCATTGATTCTATCAAGAGTCTTATCTGTTTTATTTAGATAATTTAAGTTATTTTTATTAAGAATAACTTAAAGATGTAATGTGGAAGACAAATTGATCTAGACTTGCTTCGGTTCTTTTGGAAAGAGGTGACGCAATCTCAGCACAGAAGCTAGGCTCAATGCGGGTGTCAACACAACAGTATAGAGTAACCCCTTGGCAAGGCTGGGTAGCCCACTCTCATCTATCCAGCGCAGCGACCTGAAAAGAAAAACCATCAGTTTCGGTACCCCAAGACAACCAAAACACATCGCCATATCGAACAAGAGCTTGGAAATCAGGTTCGTGATGGGACCCTTTTGGTAGTGTGGGAGAGCATCCAGCTTCTCGATGTATTCTGGATCAAGCCCATTCAGGCGGGCGCCGGTTCGAATCAATTCAAGATAGCGCAGGGTGGGGGGACGATCCTGGGGCAGCTTTCTCGCATCCAAAGCTCTGAATACAAAAGCCTTCTGAACTTTTCCACAATAGGTCTCCACTTCCACAGCCTCTCGGGCATAACTTTGATCACCGCCCTCGCTCTGCACCAGTTTGGCAAAATCCTCTGAACTCAGTCGAACCAACACTCCATGAACGATCGCTCCTGGGTCTGGCTCCACTCCAGCCATTGAAGGTTCAAGCCAAGAGATCCCCCGCAGGTTGAAAGCCAGACGCCAGTCTTTGAGTTTCGCAGGGAAGCTCTCCTTGATCACCAGATTGGCCCTTCCCCTCAACTTATCGGGATGCATGTTGGAGCCAATCGCAAAATTCCAAATATCCTCCGCAGCTTGTTCTAGAGGATTTTCAGCAGACGTCGGGGAGATCATGGGGTTAAATTGTGGTTGAAAGCGAAACTGAGTTGCTTGGTTTTTTTTCGGAAACGTGATTATCAATTGAGCGAGCGAAGCAAGCTACGGTCAATGGTGAGTTGACCAAATGTGAGTTCCTACATGTTGACAAGTCCACACATCCGCTCAGCTGTTTCCTGTAAAACCGGCCAATTTTCTGTATGTGCATTGTATGCGATATGATCCAAACCAATGTGCAGATAACAAGCGCTAAGTCGTTCTTGTAGATTTGTTGGCGCATAGCCAACTTGAATCCAGTGATTTTCCAGGGCTTCTCGAAGCAGGGGAACATCGAGATTTGTGTGCCAAGGCGCCCAGAACTCAAACCAGGCCAAATCGTAAAGGTGGTCTCCAAAACGTCCACACCCCCAATCAAAGACTGCGTTGATGCGTCCGTCATCAACTAGGGCATTACGATTCATCAAATCGCAATGCAGCAAAGAACGAGGGACATCCGTTAAGTCAAAACTCTTCAACTTATCCAAACCTCGCTCAAAGGCATCGACTCCTGAAGGAGAATTCTGTTCCAGTTTGCGACGCCAACCGTGAGTGCGTTGGGTCGGTTTGTCTTCAACAACAGTGAGCAGATGTTCCCTCCAAGTAGAACAACTGGCGGTGCCATCTTTGTCCCAATGTCCCACTCCGGCGGTCTCTTGGAGATCTGCGGTCCGCAAAGCCTCCAGTACATTTACCAAATCTGGAATCACTCCTTGCCAAACCTCAGGGACCAAATTCTCAAGAGGAATACCATGGGCTCTGCGAGAGATAGCGAAGTAGCCACCCAGTCCTTCCCCCACTTCAAAGACCTCCGGAATGGGGAGCTGTGCTGAGCTAAATCTAGCCGCCCAGCG
>CAJXNF010000258.1 GCA_913056375.1 uncultured Pseudomonadota bacterium
CATCGGCCATTCTTCCAGGCGATCATCCTCGCATGCTTCTTCATCCCACACATCTTACCCGTCACTGTTGTCACTGAAATGTGGACGTGGCTGTTGTCCAAGCAATTCGGGATTGTTCAAGAGATCCTCGATGCTTTTGACACAAAAAGAATCAAATTCTTCACTAACAGATACTGGGCTATGCCCATGGTCGCTTTCATCACAATCTGGTGGACGATCGGCTTCAACATTGTTCTGTTCATCGCAGGACTCCGCAATATCAATCCAGAAATCTACGAGGCTTCCGAGATGGAAGGAGCCTCTCGTATCAAACAGTTTCGTTACATCACCTGGCCTCTGATCTGGCCTGTTACTGCCTTGGTACTGACTCTACAGTTGATCTTCCAGATGAAGATCTTCGATCAAATGTATCTGCTGACAGGAGGAGGACCCTTCAATTCGACTCTGGTCGTTCTCCAATTGGTTTACAACAAGGCCTTCCAAAACAACGATGGTGGGTACGCAGCTGCGATCTCTCTAGTTCTCTTTGGTATCATCCTGATGACTTCGATACTTCAGTATCAGGTCCTTAAAAAGCAGGAAGACTAAGAGGTTCATATGAGTCAGCGCATCCCAAATATTCTTCTTTCCTTGCTCACTGCAATCTTTGCGATCACTTGGATTTTTCCGGTCTACTGGGCTGTTGCCACATCCATCAAGCACGAAGTAGACGTGACATCTGAAAACACAGAAATTGTTCCAACCAGCATGACTCTCATTGAATATGTGCGAGTCTTCAAGGAAAGCAATATCCTCACTTGGTATATCAATTCGCTGGGCACCTCTATCCTGATTACGTTATTGGTGATCATCATCAGCATGATGTGTGGCTATGCACTCTCTCAATTAAACTTCCCAGGAAAGCGTATCCTCTGGTGGATGGTACTCGCCAGCATCATGGTTCCCACGACTGCTCTGGTCATTGCCTTGTTCGTTCTCATCGCGGATTTCAACCTAATCAATACCTGGGCTGGCATCATCCTGCCACAAATCATCTCACCAGTTTGTGTGGTGGTCTTTAAACAATTCTTTGACGCAGTTCCCAGAGAATTACGAGAGGCTGCTATTCTTGATGGCGCGAAAGAACACAATCTGCTGCTGAACCTATATTTCCCGATGAGTTTTGGAATCACTACTGCTCTGGCGATTGTGACCTACATCGGAGCATGGAATCAATTCTGGTGGCCATTCATCATGACTACCCAGGAAGAAAAATTTACTGTGACAATTGCAATCTCCAGCGTACAAGACGCTTTTGGAGTCCGCTACGCAAGAGAAATGGCGCTAGCTGTTCTGGCAGGTTTCCCCGTCGCTGCAGCCTACTTGGTCTTCCAAAAGAAAGTGACCAACGCCTTGATGATGACCTCTGGAATCAAGGGATAAGTTCTCTTGAGAATCACGCAGCCTGAGGCGATGGCTCTGCCAGAACAAATTTTCTGGCCCCCAATCTCTTGATAAAGTTTGATCGTAATACAATCGACTAATTTGTCTGTTGTCAGATTAATTTCTCGTGCAAATACGTCCTCTTCTTTTCAGACTTTGACTGTGTTTGCCTCATTTTCCAACTGTGATCACGAACTATGAAAGCATCCATCACCACGAACGCAAAATTCCAGATTGCCCCAATTGATGACCGCATTTACGGCTCATTTCTGGAGCACCTCGGCCGGGCAATTTACGAAGGAATTTATGAGCCAGGTCACCCTTCCAGCAATGAGCAAGGCTTTCGAACCGATGTTCTGGAGATTATTCGAGACCTGCAGGTTCCTGTCATTCGCTATCCTGGAGGGAACTACGTTTCTGCCTTCAAATGGGAAGACAGCGTTGGTCCCCGTGAATTGAGACCCAAGCGCCTGGATCTAGCTTGGAGAACAATCGAGACTAATCAGTTTGGCATCGCTGAATTTCATGACTGGTGTCAACAGGCCAATACCGCCTACATGATGGCGATCAATCTTGGCTCAAGAGGAATTGATGATGCTCGCAATCTACTGGAATACTGCAATGACAATTCTGGTGCCGCTTGGGGAGACTTGCGTAAGCAGCACGGCTACCCGGAACCATTCAATATTCGGATGTGGTGTCTAGGCAACGAGATGGATGGCCCCTGGCAGGTAGGGCACAAAACAGCCTACGAATATGGCCGTTTGGCAAACGAGACTGCCAAGACCTATCGGAAATTTGATGAAGACTTGGAGCTCATCGTCTGTGGTAGTTCCAATGACAAGATGGCGACCTATCCTGAATGGGAAGCCGAGGTGCTTGATCAAAGCTATGAATCCGTTGACTACATCTCACTGCACAAATACTGGAACAACTATCCCAAGGACACACTCAACTACCTTGCCAGTCACTATGAACTGGATGAATACATTGGCACTGTCCGCAGTGTCATCCAGTACATCAAGGCCAAGAAACGAGCAAAGAATGATGTCTACATCTGCTTTGACGAATGGAACCCATGGTATCACACCAACAAGAGAGACCACGAACTCCTGAAGACCTGGGACTGGCCCGAAGCCCCACACCTGTTTGAAGACCCCTACAATCTAGAGGATGCTCTACTTGTGGGGACAGTGATCAACTCCTTTATCCGCAATGCAGACATTGTCAAAATTGCTTGCATGGCCCAGCTCGTCAATGTCATCGCTCCTATTTCTACCGAAAAGGGTGGTGCTGTCTGGAAGCAGACCATCTTCTATCCATATTACTTGGCTTCCAAATATGGTCGGGGTACTGCGCTTCAAGCTCAGGTTGCTTCACCAACATATGATTGTACGATTCGTGATCAGGCCTCCTATCTGGACACTTCAGTGGTTCTCAATGAAGAGCGGCAGGAAATCTCCGTCTTCTGTGTTAACAAGCACCCAGACCAGGCACTGCATGCAGAAATTTCACTGGAAAATTTCTCTGAACTCAGTGGATTGGAACACGTCTGTTTGACAGGCCCAGATCGCTACATGACAAATACAGTGCAGCAACCCGATCGTGTGGTTCCCCAGTTGCTGGAACCACCCAAGGTAAGTCAAACCCAATCAACTGTTTCGCTCCCACCTTTGTCTTTCAATGTCCTTCGCTATCGCTACCAAGGTTGAAAATGAGCAACATTCCCCGCAATGAGTATCCACGCCCACAAATGCAACGCAAGGACTGGCTTTGCCTGAACGGTCCTTGGGAATTTGAAGTGGATCAAGGCGACAGCGGACTCCACCGTGGACTGCTGACCAGATCATTGGCCCAAACAATTCAGGTCCCCTTTTGCCCTGAATCCAAACTGTCTGGGATTGAGAATCAAGATCACCTGATCTGTGTCTGGTATCGGAAGCGTGTCAAGGTTCCAACAGAATGGAAGGCAGACCAGATCTTGATCCACTTTCAGGCTGTGGATTATGAGTCTACTGTTTGGGTCAATGGTGAGGAAGTAGCTCGACATCGTGGGGGATTCACACCGTTTTCGTGCAAAGTGGATCTGAGCAATTTGACTGCTGATCGAGAGATTGAAATCGTTTTACGGGCTCGTGATTATGATGATCGCCCGCAGCCTCGAGGGAAACAAGCACGAGGCTTTGCAGGCCATGGTGCCTTGTACGGGAGAACTACTGGCATCTGGCAAACTGTCTGGATGGAGCCTGTTCCCCAGATTCACCTACAACGACCTCGTCTGACTCCTGTTGGATCCACAGAATCTTTACAGGTTGTACAGCCCTTGAGCGTCCCGACCGAGGGACATCAGGTTCGTTTCCAAATCCTTGCCGATGGAAAAGAGGTTGCCTCCAAGACCTTACAAACAAATGCTGATTTCACTCTTCAAGCAGATATTCCCTTACCCACAGTGCGACGTTGGACTATAGAAGATCCTTTCCTCTATGAAGTGAATGTAGAGTTGCGGAATACTAGCAATGAAGTCATCGATTCTTACCAAAGTTACTTCGGCTTTCGAACGGTATCGCTGGATGGCAAGAAGTTTAAACTCAACGGCAAAACGATCTTCCAGCGGCTTGTACTCGACCAAGGTTACTACCCGGACGGACTGATGACGGCTCCTCGTGATGAGGATCTGGTTGAAGATATTCGGCTCAGCTTAGAGGCGGGTTTCAATGGAGCACGGCTCCACCAGAAAGTGTTCGAAGAACGTTTCCTGTACCATGCTGATCGGATGGGTTACCTGGTCTGGGGAGAATTCGGGGATTGGGGTGCAGCGAACCTGGGACGCTTTCCTCACCATCAAAGCTTTTCTGCTTCCTACATCACAGAGTGGCTTGAAGCTATCGAGCGAGATTATTCACATCCAAGTATTGTAGGTTGGTGTCCTCTCAACGAAACTTGGGAGCCCATCATGGAGGAGATGTCCCAACTCGACGACATCACAAGAGGGATGTTCCTAGCGACCAAGGCCATGGATCCAACTCGACCTGTACTGGACACATCAGGCTACTCTCACCGGATTCATGAGACCGATGTCTACGACTGCCACGACTACACTCAGGATCCAGAAAAGTTTGCAGAGCACCACTCGCATGTTGGTGAGGGCAACCCCTATCAGAATGAGTGGAAGGTAGAGGGACCTCATCTGCGAGATTATCGTGGACGACCTCTCAAACAACGTTGGTCAACCCCTTACCGAGGGCAACCCTACTTTGTCAGCGAGTTTGGGGGAATTTGGTGGAACCCGGAAGATGAGCACCGGGACTCCTGGGGATACGGTGAAAGACCGAAAAATATTGAAGAGTTTTATGACCGCTTTGAAAAACTCTGTACGATCCTGCTACAGAATCCGCTGATGTTCGGCTATTGCTATACCCAACTCACCGATATTGATCAGGAGCAAAACGGGATCTACACCTATCGGCGAGATATCAAATTTGACATGCAGCG
>CAJXNF010000259.1 GCA_913056375.1 uncultured Pseudomonadota bacterium
CTCTTGCCAATCCTTTCGAGGTAATCTCACGAATTCCATGGGTCACGGTTTGGCCGCAGTTCGCACCCACCTGGAAATACATCGAGTTTTGAGTGACTGTAACGGAGCCAACGAACTCACCGCTCGCACTAGCTTTTGAGCCGGTATAAAGGATCTCCAAACCATCAGCCTGTGTGAACGCTCCTCCTTTCAGTACTTGCCCCTTGCCAAAGGCGACCTCACCTTGAATCTTGCCCGCTATGTCACGACCGTTGTTGATCTCCTGCGGCACGTCTGATTCCGCGGCCACCAAACCAGCTGTGGTACTGGTTACTGAAAAGACAGGCTCTGTACCATAATCCTTGTGACGCAAGGTGATAAACTGTGGCTCGTTGGAATCAGTAATGTTCGCAGCAGCTGCACGGATGTCCTCGACAGTGAGGCCAACTTCACGCAGGGCGGTAGTCACATCCTCTTGGCGAAGTACATCCTCGAGTGCGTCGGCGTTGTTGTGTACCCCAATGATCCGATAGCGGATGCTTGATCGCAGATCACTGTCCTCTAGCAAGGACTCCAGTTTCTGCTGATTGGGTAGCACCAACTCAACATCGATGTTCGAATCCGCCATCGTCTTCTTCAGCGCATTGAGATTCGCTTCGACTGTTTCGCCACGTAGTGTGTTGAAAGTGATTGTCTTTCCACCTTCTTCAATTGTGATTTGCTCACCGCGGTCGATGATTTCATTTGTTAGTGCCAATGTACCTGTCACTTTGGCACGCTTAGCAGTCTCCACGACCTCGATCTTGTAGCCACCTACTCCAGAACCTTTTGTCTTCTCATTGGCACCGACAAATTCCAGATTTGCTCCGCTGGTCACTCCATTGGCACCACGACTACCATCGAGCAGATGCTTCTTGCCATATTGCGCATCACGAGAGATGCGGTCGATCATGCTCAGGATGTTATTGATTTCCTCTTGATCCGCATGGAGCATTTCATCGTCATTCACAGCTTCGTTCGCTGCATGAACCGCCAACTGACGCATGGTCACCAGAGAAGCACTGATTTCGTTCAGTGCACCTTCCGCTGTTTGAACCATTGCGATGCCAATTTCAGAGTTGTCAATGGCTTGACGCAGACCACCGATTTGGGCTCGTAATTTTTCTGAAATAACCAATGAAGCCGGCCCATCCGCTGCCTGATTGATCTTCATACCGGAGGAGAGCCGCTGTAGTGTCTTGTTAGTCACATCGTTATTGTTCACCAAATTGCGGTGTGCATTCAGTGCAGCAATATTGTGTTTAATTCGCATCATGGCGGTGCTCCAGCGAAAGGTTATCTTTACCTAAATTTTCGATATAATCGAAATAACTAAAATTTATTAAAATTGTCTGCATCACCCCTCCAATGGGCTTCTATTTCTTGAATTTTTCCTGACCGGAGCATCCAACTCCGCATCAAGGTAATTCGTGTTTCAGTATGCGGTGATCTCACCGCAGTAATTTTAGTCCAGCAACGACTGTAAGGAAGTCGGTGAATGACTGGCCTGTGCCTGCAATCCGCTCATTTGGTCCTCCTGCATCAGCTTTGAGGTAGCGATCGCAGCGGCATGAGCCTGATGTTCGTTATTCAACTGTTCAGCTTCCGGAACCAACCTGGTATGTTTCTCACGCAATTGCACCAGTTGTCCTTGAAGTCGGCGTGTTCGAAAGCTTCCAACTTCTTCCAGCTGACCGTAGATTTCCTGCTTGGCCTGTTCAATCAAGAGCAGCGCATCCTTGCCGCCTTGTGCAGTAGTGATGTTCAAGTCACCCAGATTTTCGAATCCCGAGTGGTTTGGGACATGTTTTCCCAAGTCTGTGCTACAAACACTCCGCATATTGAGCCGTAATGGGGCAGCGTGACTGCCAAAGCGCAAAGCATTTTGAAAGAGGGAAACGGAACCGTATAATGGCACCTGAACCTGAGGGGTTCGACCATTGATTCTTAGGCAGATTCCACTAACTCGACCAGAGCCGGTTGGCACATAAAGAAACGGGCCTTTACCCACAGCTTCCACACCATCAATCCGACCCGCTACGTCGATACCAGGACTAGCTTTGCGAACTGTACCTTGTTTTGAACCAAGGATCCCTGCAGTGGAACTTGCGGCTTCGAAAGTGGGTTCACTACCCCAGTATTGATGTTCAACCTCCAGCAACTGATCTGCTCGTAATTTCACATTGAGTGGTAATCCAACTCCTTGAAGCTCGTAATTCAATCGCTTCAGAAATTGTTGATGATCCTCACCCTGCTGGGCTCTGAAACGATGTTGCTTTTGTTTCTCACGGAACCAGAGTTGCTCTCCAGCTTGGATTAGTTCTCGGGTCAGAGGCTGGAGCCCGAGTAAAGTCGATGGGGCTGGGGCTCTTGTAATAACTACGTCATAGCCAGATACTGGTGCAGTCTGCGTTTCTGCTGTGGCGGAAACAAACTCCAAGTACTCACCCTGCGCAACTCCATGAACCTCATGGCTACCGTCAAGTAGTTTTTCGGGACCGTAGCTTGTCACTTCAGCGATGTGATCAATATTCAGGAGCACGTTTTCCAGTTCGCGTTGGTCTGCATTTCTTAAGACCAGACTGTTTTCCATTCCGGTGGAGGCGTAACCGGCCAGCTTCTGTAACTGTTCCAGTAGCCTCAGCAACTCGTGGAGTGCAGCTTCTGCTGTTTGAATTAGTGAAACCCCAGCCTCTCCGTCAACAATGATCCGGGTCAATCCTGCCACCTGGGCCTGCAGTCGTGGTGGAATCACCAGTGAGACCGGTCCATCCTGATGGGATCCTGCTGTCTCTCCTTGCAGTCGCTTAGCGTGGCGGTCTTGATCCCGCTTACGTTGCTGCTGTTGTTGGAAGGCCCCTAGCGGAGACAGGCCTCCTCTAATATTCAGGGAATTCATAGCATCCTCTGAAAGTTAGCTTCAGGATTATGATTAAGATTCAGCTTACTGAGCACTGATCAACTGAAGTACAGATCTTGGAATTTGATTCGCTTGCGCGGTCATCGCCGTTCCAGAAGCCAGCAGAATTTGGTTTTTGGTGAAATCACTCATTTCTGCAGCCATATCCGCATCACGGATTGTTGATTCTGCACTTGTTAGATTCTCGTTATGAACTCGGAGGTTACGCAAATTCGTTTCTAGTGAATTCTTCTGGAATGAACCAATATCAGCCCGACACTGGCTAACCTGATTGATTGCTTCGTCGATTAAACAGATTGCGTCTGAAGCTCCCTGCTGAGTAGTCACATCAATATCAGCCAGACTCCTGAAATCACTCTCGTTATTTACACCTTTTGCCAATTCGTTGGATCGTACGCTACACAAGGAAAAAGCCTCTTCCTGCTCGCAGTTCGGCCCTACCTGGAAAATCAGTGAATTTTGTGTGACGTGAACGTATCCATCCGTCTCTGCCCCAGCCAAGGTGCTGTTGTCATCCAACACTTCTCGGACCTCAACCAGCTCACCAGTTTCTGGGTTAATGTATTCCTCAATACGACTGCCTAGTTCCTTGGTGTACTCGATCGTCAGCCCTTCGATGGCTGTTCCAGGAGCTCCCGTAAGCCGTTGACCCCGCCCGATCGCAATTTCTCCACCAATGAAACCAGCTACATCACGTCCACCCTCTGAAAACTGAGCTTCATCAGCAACCTGAGTCAACACTTCAGGTTGATTTACCGTCACGCTGAAACTTGGCTCACTACCAAAGAGTTTATGCCGAATTGTTAACATCCCAGCCCGATTGATATAAACCTCTACTTCAAGACCATTCTCAGAGGCTTTGTCATTCATAGATCTGGAAATCAGTTGCTGCATTCCCTTTTCAACATCTTCTCTGGTGAAAAGATCCGGAGAGCGGTAGTGGTTATCAAGTAGGCGGTTCAAGCTCTCGGAAAGGGGACCCTCCGTGGTATTTAGCGACATCATCGCCTTGCCCTCGTTGATCACAAAGGTGAGACCTTTCTCCACGTTCTCAATTGAAATCGGCTTGGTTCCTGACATCCGTGCTCGAACTCCAACCTGAAGAATATCAATAGGATAGCCTTCTTTTGTTGGTGCTGGCTGGGTCATCTCAGTCGCCGACACAAAACGAAATCCATCTCCAACTGTCACTCCCTTGGCCTCATTGCTACCGTTAAAAAGTACCTTTGAGCCAAACTGTGTTGAGTTTGAAATACGATCGAGAGTGGATAATAGATTTTCGATTTCATTCTGATCAGCTCTCATCATCTGCTCATCATTGGCGCCCTCGTTTGCAGCATGCACTGCCAGTTGGCGCATGTTGATCAGCATATTACTCACTTCGCTGAGTGCTCCCTCTGCAGTCTGAACCATTGAAATTGAAGTCTCTGTATTACGCATTGCTTGATCGACACTGGCGATCCGTGCTCGCATGTTTTCCGAAATCATAAGTTCTGCCGGCGAGTCTCGTGCAGAATTGATCCTAAGACCGGACGACAAGCGCTCTAAATTTTTAGCAGTATCCGCTGCAGTGTTGGTCAAGTGACGCAGGGCGGTCATGGATGCAATGTTGTGATTCACTCGCATGGCTAACTCCTAAAGCTCATGATTGATTCGGCTAGACCGAATATGGCAGTCAATTGCCAGATTGAATAAAATCGTTATTATTCGAATTATCTAAATAGGATAAAATTGATCAGATTTATTCTGAAAAAATATATTTTTCAGAGAGAAATGCTTGTGATCATTTTGCTTCAGCCCACTCTAGTCAACCGATTCTGTGAAGTCGGCCGAAGCAGGCAGCGAATAATGATTCCGCAGAAAGCTATGCTTGAGAATTGATTTGCCAAAGCAACCAAATTCCTGAGCCAAGCTGAGGCTATGTTCGGCAGAACAAAGCCCTCACAGACTAACGTAGACTCCACAAATC
>CAJXNF010000260.1 GCA_913056375.1 uncultured Pseudomonadota bacterium
TCCTCGACCGTGTGGTGACAATCCACCTCAAGATCTCCCTCACACTGAAGCTCCAGATCAAACAAGCCGTGGAAGGCCAACTGCTCCAGCATGTGATCCAGGTAGCCGATACCAGAGCGCACGGAGACCTTACCGCTGCCATCCAGGTTGATCGTCAGTTGGATTTTGGTTTCGCGTGTATTTCTTTGTTTGCTGACTTCTCGCATTGTCGGCTTTGCTTCAGAAGGAATAGTAGACTCGGCTGGCGAAGTGTGTGGCAGAACCTGTTCCACTTGCAGAAGGCTCGTAGTCATCGTAGCGGAAGGCCTTTCCTTGGCGGAAGAAATTCAACTCCAGGTCCCAGGTCACGAAGTCCCGCAACTTCCAGGAGAAGGTGTTATCCCATTCGATACCGATGTGGGTTGCTTTTCCACCTGATGATGTCATCACCGGATTCACGTGGTCCAGGTAGTAGAGTCCAGCCTCATAGAATGTCTCCGAGCCCTCGACAGTGAATCGATAGCGGGCACCAAGCATTTGGGTGTTGGCGATCGTATGGCCCAATCCGGTTCCACTCTGCCAATCTGGACTGCCACCGTTGAAGTAAAAGTTTGTGCCTCGATAGGTGCCCGGAACGATTTCGTGAAAGGCTCGAATGCTTCGTTGGTAGTTCTGACCCGTGTTGTCGATGGCTCCACCATCTTCCAGTTGTTCATCACCGCTGGCATAGAGGAACAGGCCTGTTACCTGATGATTATCCCAGAGATAGGACAGTTCATGCTCCGTTGCCACTCCAGCTACGGAATACCCTCCCAGCGACTGTCCATAATCGTTGTTGGCACCCAAGCTGTAGTAGGCACGATTCCCTTGGTTACCAAGCAAGTCGGAGTACCAACGCCAGCTCGGAGTGTTCCACGTGAAACGTACCCCATAATAATCCTGGCTGGTCGCATCGAAATAGACCGGGGTACAATCCTGTCCTCCCACGACTGCCTGACGTTTCAACTCGGATGAGCAGCTATTAGTATTCGCGAAGCTGGTACCCCGCAAGCGATCCAAGTCTCCGTTACTGAGTCGAAACCCAGGGGCGTTGTTGCGTCCAAGTGGAATGTTCCGCTCTGTGTAGATGATCCGAAAAACTTCGACACGCATCACGTTCTCAGGCTGTCCAGCGGCATCAAGCTCATAAAAAAGTGGATAGTCCAAGGAGAGGGTGTACAGCCAGTCTGCTGTATCATCCTGCAGCTTCAGAGCACCAGCTTCATAACAGAAGCTACCTGCTGTGCATTGCTGGGCGATACCGGTCAACAATCCACTGAAGACCTTGCCACGACGATCACCGAGACGAAGTTCCTGCTTCCCAACACGTAACTGATCACGAGGGTTCGCACGAAACTCTAGGTAGGCCTGGCGGGCAACCAGATCAACGTCCTGCGAATCCGGAGCGTTTGGTCGCTCTGCTGGTGGACGCAAGTCAGCATTGTTGAAAGGAGCCTGGGCTGTTGCCAACTCTAGCTGAATCGAAGCCGCGCGGTGTGCAGTTGAGCGCAGGAAGATCCTCAGATCTTGCTCAAAGGAGAGTGTACCGGCATTTGGGAAACCTGGCGGGGTTTCTGGCTCCGGATTCGCGTCAATCCATCGATTGCGGAGTCGGTAGGAGCCACCGACTTCAAGAACTGGGGCATAAGTGGGGCGCTCTTCTAGTTCTTTGTAGTCCCCTTTCTCGAGGGGAATGAAGTTGCTCTGGGCCCAGAGGGAGGTGTTCAGTAGGAGCAGGCAGCCACTGGCAAGCAGCAAGCGGCGAAGAAAAAGAGAGATATGCACGTTGAATTCAGAAATAGCGGAAAGCGGGATGGTAGGTTTCTGGTCGGCAGAAAACCGACCGGAATACGTCATTGTAGGCTGAGCTTGAGATTGGCGACCAACTCGATCGCTTCAGCCCGAGTGGTTGGTTCAGCAGCAAACTGCTCGAAATTCTGCATCATCTCTTCCAGCATCTGCTGGCGGACGGTGCGTGAGGTTTCTCCTTCCATTGTCTCACGGAACCAGGCGAGCCAGGCTCGTTGCTCAGCTGGCATCGAACCCATCATTTCTTTGCGACCACGTTCCAACAGTTCATCCAAACGTTTGGCGTCTGAGTTCTCACGAGACTTCTGCACCAACTGGCTGAGCAATTCGCGTCTGCGATCTCCACGGGAGTCACGATATTGCTGCTCGATACGAATCATCTCAATTTCCCGCAGGTAGTTCTGTGCTGAATCATACTCAGCTGCTGAAACCGGAACTGCACGAAACTGACGACTGGCATCCGCATAGCGTTGCTCTTCGTAAGCGTCTCGCCCTCGTTGGTAAGGAACACGACGGATCATGGCCAGTGAGCGATTGTACAGCGCAGACTCTGGAGGAACTTGTCGGAAGGATTCCACCGCGCCTGTGTATTCTTTCTGCTCAAATAGGCGCATACCCTGCTCGAAGTGTTGGGCCAGACGCTGTTGGCGTTCAGCTTCACTTTCGAACAGACCACTGCAATTGCTGAGTAGCAGGGCCAGCAGTAGAGTTCCTAACAGGCGTCGCATTGGAACGATCCAATTCATGATCAGATTGTGTTTTAGGGTTTGCGGTAGGGAGAGGGCAACGGTATTTCGCTGAAGCATCTCAAAGGGCTACACTCTTTCGATAGCGCGCATACCATCGGATCGTCACCAAGATGGAGATTGCTAACAACACTAAGATTATCAGCAGGACCGTCCAAGACAAGAGATCTTTGAGTACAACGACAAAAACGATCGCTACCAGCAAAAGCGCAGGCACCTCATTAAATATACGCAGCAGGCGTCCGTTCCAGCGGCAAGTGCCTTCCTCCAGTTGTCTTCTTAGTCGTCCACAGTAGAGGTGATAACCAACCAGCAAAACCACCAAGCCCAGCTTGGTATGGATCCATGGCGGCAGGCCAATATAGAGCAACATCAGCGTACCGAAAATCACCGTGATGCACAGCCCAGGCCACGTAATTGCGTACCAAAGGCGGCGTTCCATGATCGTAAATTGCTCTTCTAGAATCTTGCGTTCCTGCTCTGGGCGACGGGAAGCTTCCTTGTGATAGACGAACAGCCTTCCGATATAAAATAGTCCCGCAAACCAGACTACCACACCGATGATGTGAATGGACTGAATGTACAAATAACTCGACTGGCCAAATTGATCAATGCTCTGGCTGATTGCATCGTACTCGTCCTGAAACCAGAGCCAGTCCCCCAGATCTGCAAAATCGCGATAAAACGCTCGGATGACCAGCAGTCCAACAATTGGGATCGCTAGCAAAAAGAGGTACACCATATGAAACTCATGACGGTGATGAAAAAAACAGTTGATTGCGTGAGGTTGCGCTCAAGCAAAATCGCTTTCAAGCGGAAAATCAGTCAAGATTTCGTAACTTTTCTATGCAGCCTTCTTTGGAACCAGCTTTGCAGCCTCCTGTATACGTTTCAAAGGTATTCAGAATTCGGTTGCTACTGGGCTTTGCAACTTAGCCAACGCACAATTTCTGTCTGTCACATGCCAGCTTCTTGCTCTGTAGCCACTGCCTTTAGTCTTCTCGAAAAAACAACCTCTTCTGTAAGTCTTGCAAGTTGGGAGGGGGATCGTTAGAGAAGATAAGTTTTGCACATCAATCACAAGGTCCGTGGAAGGCGCAAAACGATTCTTCTACGGAAGACCAGCTTTGCATACAACCATGTCTCTCCTCTCTTGTAAATTTTCCAGAGGGGAATGGACCCCAGCCCAATAGTGGTGATGCACGGGGAAGAAAACATACCCCATCTGGAAGCTGCCCAACCTCCGGATAATTCTTCTTCAACTTACCAGGTAAGCCCCTACACACGTGGACTCGCAGAGTGTCTGCAGATGCTGGAGCGATCCGACCCGAACGGCGGACACGACGAACAAACGCTAAAACATCTCCTCTGTAACTTGCTGCAGGGACGAATTCTAGAGCATTTGCGACAGCGACTGATTGAGCATTTTGAGTTGGATCAGAACGATTCAGGAGAGCGGGTTTCTTTGCTGCTGATTGATGTTTTCAAAGAAGAAATTTTTGGCACCTTCCGACGTCGGATCGAGGAACAGCCTGAATTGCTGACACAGATTGCTCAGGAAATTGTCGCCACAGAGACACAAAGTGGTCAAGAGTTACCAGAACAGACCAAGCAACTCTACGAACGAATTCTCCAAAAGCATCTGGGCTACTCTGACCTTGGCGCAATCCTGCGTATTTTGCAGGCAGATGAACGCCTAGAAAATCTGATTTTAACCTCGATGCTACACAAGAACGGGATGCACTCCCCCAAGAGTTCCTGCCCAGATAAATCTAATTTCTCGAAGTTCCCCCGCTAGAGTTGGTGAGAGAGATTGCCGAATCACCATCCGCTACAGGAAGTAGGCGAACAGCGATAGCGAAAATACGGAAATGCAATCTAAAACCAGCCCGGCAATCATCAAGGCCACACCTCCCAAAAATTCAGAGCTTGGTGATTTACGATGGCATCTGGATGGAGTTGGATCATCTATCCCAAATGGATCCAATTTACTAAGTCAGCCCTCTGGTCGTCGTGTGCCCATTCCTACCTTCGAAAAAACCTGACAACTTTCTGTTCTTAGCGGTAAACTACCTAGTTTTCGACCGCAGCACACTTTAGCAAAAAGCCCATGCCCCTTCGCCTCACCAACAGTCTGAGTAGACAAAAAGAAGACTTTGAAACCGTGCTGCCAGGTCACGTTGGTCTCTACGTCTGTGGTCCCACAGTCTATGGTGATCCTCATCTAGGCCATGCCAAGACCTATGTCAGTTTCGATGTGATCGTACGCTACCTACGGTTCTGTGGCTACACGGTAACCTACATCCAAAATATCACGGATGTGGGT
>CAJXNF010000261.1 GCA_913056375.1 uncultured Pseudomonadota bacterium
CTCCAGTTGTCCATTTTTCTTATCGAAAACCAATCGCATGGGTTTGGGTTATGTAATCTGATCGCCTGAACGGAGGGGCTAATGGTAAGAAAACTTTTGTTCGGCATGCAGCAAGTGCTTGACGTTCTGCCCGAAAAAATCACAAAGCTCTGCTAACTCCAAAGCATCTGACTCTAGCATGAATGGAAAAGTCGGTGGAGCGAGCAAATCTGAATAACCCTCAGCTCGAGCGGCGTCCACATCAATATAGACTGGATCCGTTAAGCCTAAAGCTTTAGCAACAAATCTTAATCGCCCAGCTTCGACAGCGAGCTGAACGGGTCCAAAGGAATAGCCAATCAGATTTTTGTCAATCATTCTTCACTTTTCACTCGGAAACCTTGTCAAATCCTCAAATTAAAATAACTGCACTGAAGTGGTAATCATTTTTAAAGGAGAAGTTCTGTTCAGAGAGCATGAGGAATTCCCTTCGAAATTTCCATTCCCCTGACAGCGAATCTTTCCGCCAGTGGACCAAGGGTTTTTGCTCTGGGATCTGCTGCGTTTCCTTCTCGGGCCCGATCTGCAATGCCAACAAAGATCACCGCAAATCGGTAAAGAGCAAACGCTTTATGAAATGGTTGGAGAGTTGAAACTTGATTCAGAAAAGCCATGTAACGGCCGACGAATTTATCCTCCGTTGGTAAGGCAAGCTCATTCAGATCGAATCCCAGCAGACCACCGTATTCATCGGGTGACGTATGCCAGGGCATACAACAAAAGCCAAGATCCGCTAGGGGGTGTCCTAACGTAGAGAGTTCCCAATCAAGGATTGCCGAAACTTTGGCTTCAGTCGGGTGAAACAGTAGATTCCCCAGACGGAAATCTCCATGACAAATTGAAACTGCACCATCATCTGCTGGCAGATTTTCCAACAGCCAATCGTAAAGATCCTCAATCGGTTGAATGGGTCTTGATGGTGAGTTCTGATACTGCCTTCCCCAACGAGAGATTTGCCGTTCGAAGTAGTTGCCTGGTTTGCCATAATCAGCCAATCCGACTTCCTCTGGTCGAATTGAATGGAGACTGGCCAGTGTCTTGGCAACAGCCATCCAAATCGGAGTACGTTCCTCCGCGGGCAATTCCACTAATGAAGTCTCCGTGAACACACGGCCCTCTACTCGCTGCATCAGGTAAAAGGGAGTTCCCAGCAACTCAGGCTCAGCACAATATAAAACCGGATCAGGCACAGGAACTGACGTTGGGTGAAGCGCCTCGAGCACCCTATATTCACGGTCAACCGCATGGGCACCCTTCAAGATTGGACCATTCGGTTGCTTTCTCAGTACAAGATGGTGCTCACCCCAATTCAAAAAATAGGTTGGATTTGATTGACCTCCACTGATTCGGCTCAACTGATATGTTCCACAATCAGCCCCAAGCCTTGCTGTCAAAAAGCGCCCAAGCGATTCCTCATTAAAATTCGCTTCACCATTTACTTCGGCCTTCATCACTCTCCGACCTCCCAATTCCAGAAATCCTTGCCTTCTTTCTCCAGGTAGCGGTTCAACACCATTTTGTGCACTTCATCCGCTCCATCCACTAATCTGGCCTGACGGGCATAGCGATAAATCCACTCAAGAATAGTGTCTTTGGAGTAGCCCCGCGCTCCATTGATTTGAATGGCGACATCTGCTGCCTTGGATAACAGATTGGCCACCTGAATCTTGGCCATGGAGACCTCTCTCTGCGCAAAGCCACCGCGGTCAATTTCCCAAGCAGCTTTCATGACCAGCATTCGGCCTACCTCGATCTGCATCGCAAGATCACCCAGCATCATTTGGACGCTCTCGCGTTCAGCCAATCGCATTCCGAATCCTTCTCGGCGGACTGCATATTCACTGGCAATTTCAACACACCGTTTAGCTAGCCCAAGCCAGCGCATACAGTGCGTGAGCCTTGCAGGACCCAACCGAGTCTGGGTAACTTTCAGGCCGCGTCCTTCCTCCAAAAGAATATTCTCCTTGGGAATTCGAAGGCCGTTGAATTTCAATTCACAATGGCCACCATGCTCTTCAGGTCCCATAATCGGAATGCGGCGAACAATTTCCCAACCTGGATCATCACGATGAAACAAAAAAGCAGTGTGCCCTCGGCGAGCGTCTTCAGAGGTGCGTGCGATCAAA
The DNA here is from genome assembly GCA_913056375.1 of uncultured Pseudomonadota bacterium. Lineage (GTDB taxonomy): Bacteria > SAR324 > SAR324 > SAR324 > NAC60-12 > JCVI-SCAAA005. Next base: position 2,166 of record CAJXNF010000261.1, read on the forward strand.
ATGAAATGGGCTGCCCCCTCAGCACCTGTAATGAACCATTTCCTGCCTTCGATTACGTAATCATCACCATCTCTTCTGGCCCATGTTTGCATCATTCCTGGATCAGAACCTGAACCTGGGGCAGGCTCTGTCATGGCAAACGCTGAGCGCACCGCACCGTCAGCAATGGGAGCTAACCAGCGAGCCTTCTGCTCAGCCGTGCCCAGTTTTTCCAGCACCATCATATTGCCATCATCTGGAGCTGCAGAGTTGAAGACTACCGGTCCAAAAATTGACCTGTTCATTGCTTCGTAACAGACCGCCATTCCTATCTTACCAAGGCCTAGTCCGCCAGCTTCTGGGGAAATTTGCAGACACCATAGTCCTTCTTGGCGGGCCTTTTGTCTCAATGTTTGAAGTGCCTCATCCCCAATATTTTCATGTGGGTCCCAAGCAGAGCGATCTGCTTCAACGGGTAAGACATCTTGATCGACAAATCTAGCGATTCGATCGCGCAATGCGGCTATTTCTGGTGAGATCGTAAAATCCAAGTCAATCCTATAAGCTGGAAACTAGGTGACCCCCATCCACTACCAGAACCGATCCGGTCATGTAGGCAGAGGCATCTGAGGCAAGAAGAAGAAGTGGCGCATCCAGGTCAGAGAGTTGACCCAATCGACGCTGAGGAATTCGGCGGATCAAGGCCTGGCCCGCCTCGCTTTCGAGGAATGCTTTGTTGAAAGGAGTTTCAATGTAGCCAGGGCAGAGTGCATTAACGCGGATCTGGTGGCGTGCCCACTCCAAAGCCAGGGCCTTGGTCAGTTGGATGATCCCTGCCTTTGAAGCTGCATAAGCTGAGACCTGACCTGCTACTCGCAGTCCAAGGATTGAAGCAATATTGATGATTGAACCACCACGAGATGACATTTGCTGGGCTGCTGCTTGGGCCACCGCAAAAACCCCAGTGAGATTGGTTTGCAGGACACTTTCAAATTCCTCAATCTTCATCTCGAGGGCCCTACCCGAGCCACTGATCCCAGCATTGTTAATCACGACATCATACGGATCCGCTGAGAAGGCCTTTGTCACGGAAATCTTATCCGTCACATCCAATTCCAGGGCTTCCGCCGCATATCCATCCAGACGAATCTCTTCTGCGGCTTTCTGAACTTTGCTGAATCTACGCGCAGCCAGCGTTACTTCTGCACCAGATCTGGCTAGAACCTGAGCGAAATGAAGCCCCAATCCACTCGAAGCACCTGTGACCAATACACGTTTGCCTGTAAGTTTCAGTTCCATATGTGGTGATTCAGTTTCAAATTCATGGATTTAAAGTAGCTGCAAAAAAATATCTTGGGGTTTGGTACATTGTTTAATTTGAAAAAACCTTTAGAAACCTACAGCCTGTCCCTCTTTACGAGGTTCTGAAGCACCGCAATAGCCATCTTTCATCCGATAGATCAACTGGGCTCCCCCAAAGAAAGGTTGTCGGGGTTTACGATGTAGTTGATGACCACGGGCTTCAAGTTGAATCAATACATCTGCTGGAAAGTCTTCTTCAATTGCGACATTTCGTCCCTCGAGCACCTGCCACCGAGGTCCGTCCGCTGCAGCTTGTGGATTCTGACCATACGCGAACATTCGCAACATCAGTTGTACATGACCTTGAGCCTGCATAGGGCCAGCCATCATCCCAAAGCTCATTTCTGGCTGACCGTCCTTCATCAAAAACGCTGGAATGATCGTATGGAATGGTCGTTTCCCTCCACCAACCTGATTCGGGTGGCCCTCCTTGAGATTAAAACCGACAGCCCTGTTCTGCAGACTGATCCCCGTGCCTGGCACCACAATTCCTGAACCAAATCCCATGTAGTTTGACTGAATGTAGGAAACCATCATTCCGTTTTGATCGGCAGCAGTTAGGTACACTGTACCGCTTGGTTTTGGAACACCATGGCCCATCTCTTGAGCTTTACTTAAATCAATGATTTGTGAGCGTTGCTTGAGATATTCCTCATTCAACAAATTTGCAGCAGTCACTTCCATGGAGGAGGGATCAGCAAAATAGCGATAAGCGTCCGCCAAAGCTAGTTTCATCGCTTCAATTTGGACATGGAGACTATCAGCTGTATCAACAGGCCAATTTTTGATGGGCAGATGTCTCAGAATACCCAGGGCCATTAAGGCAGCCAGACCCTGACCATTAGGAGGGATTTCATGAAGTTCATGGCCCATGAATTCTTGAGAGACCGTACCCACCCAGTCACATTGATGTTGGTCTAAATCTGCAAGAGTCATTGCCCCTTCATGTCGCTTTGAGTCCGCAATGATCTTTTCAGCCAAAACTCCTCGATAGAATGCTTCACCCTTAGTTTCTGCAATCAATTTCAGTGTCTTGGCCTGATCTGGATTTTGAAACCGTTCACCGGTTTGAGGAGCTCTTCCCTGAGGCAGGAAGACTCTACGAAATTCCTCAAACTTGCCTAGAACCTCGACAGATTCTTCCCACATTTCAGCCGAGACAGGGCCAACTTGGAATCCAGACTCAGCGTAGCGGATCGCAGGTTCGAATAATTTTTCAAAGGGTAGACGGCCAAATCGCTTGGATAGTGTCACCCAAGCTGAGACACATCCAGGTACTGTGATTGCCTCCCATCCCCGCTGAGGCATTTCCTGAAGGCCTGAAAACCGCTCAGGAGTCCAAGCAGCCGGTGATCGCCCTGAAGCATTCAACCCATGTAGTT
>CAJXNF010000262.1 GCA_913056375.1 uncultured Pseudomonadota bacterium
GTGCTAATCGATAACCACCCCAGTGATCTGGACGGGGAACATTTCCATCCTCAAATTTCTTTTCAAACTCAATTTGTCTTTTTTCCAGTACAGTTCGGTCAACAATCGTTTGACTTTGTTCAGAGATCCAAGCCCCCAAGCGACTCCCATAGGGCCGGCTTTGGAAGTACGTATCAGATTCTTTTTCATCAATTTTTACAATCTCTCCCTCAATACGAATTTGACGTTGCAGAGGTTCCCACCAGAATAGAATTGATGCTCGTGGGTTGTGTGCTAACTGTTCACCTTTCTGGCTAAGGTAATTAGTAAAAAAAACTAACCCACTTTGATCAAAATCTTTCAATAAGACGACGCGAGATGTAGGCTGCCCGTCTTGCCTAACTGTGGATAAGATCATCGCATTCGGTTCCAAAATTTTTGTCTCCCGAGCGATCTCAAACCAACTGCTGAATAATTCCCATGGCTCTGAAGGGGCGTTACTTTCGAGTAGTTCTCCAATTGTATAGTCCTGACGCATTGCTGCGATTTTACCGTCTCTCATTGATTAATCTGTCAAATTAGATTGGAGATTGATGGAACACCCTGAAGGTTCTGATACGTTTGGGAGATCCTGGCATCTGTATTGTTCGAAGCGCCTATTATTTCTGCGCTCAGACTGTCGGAGTACATGGTTCACTTCTCGATTTAGAGGGCCCATCAATTTTTGCTCACACTGGACTATTTGGTGATAGTCCGTATATTTTCGGCACTCTGCAAAGTGAGGTATTTTTTCGTAAACCCTCACCTCACGTCCGGACTGGCAAGAAGCTAATACCAGCAAACTTACCAAGCAACACCAGAACACCTTAAACATAGCACCTCCGCAATTTCGACAATTTCTAAAACTCTCTAAAGGCCATGCAACAAGACAACCCTCAAATGAAAATTACCTGCCTCGATTTTGAGGGAGTTCTGATTCCAGAAATTTGGATCGGTCTGGCCGAACGTACTGGGATTGAGGAACTAAGACTGACCACCAGAGACATCGCTGACTACGATGAATTGATGCGCTATCGGTTGAAAATATGTGATGAAAAAAATCTGAGAATTCAGGATATCCATGCAGTTGTTGACCAAATGGATCCTCTTGATGGAGCAATTGATTTCCTTTACTGGCTCAGAACCGAATGCGAAGTAATCATTCTATCGGACACCTTCAGAGAATTTGTGAGTCCGTTGTTGAATAAGCTCAGTCAACCAACTATTTTCTGTCATACTTTGAAAATTGATCAAGCAGGCAGGATCACAGATTACCTACTCCGCCAGCAAGATCAGAAGCGGCGTGCTGTGAATGCTTTGAGAGATCTCAATTTTCAGGTTCTTGCTGCTGGAGATTCCTACAACGACATCTCAATGCTGCAAAGTGCTCATCATGGGATCTTCTTTAGGCCCACCCAAAAAATCACGGAAGAATACCCTTCCTTTCCGGTGACTCATCAGTACGCAGAATTGAAATTGGAACTGCAGAAGCATCTCAATGGCTAACAAACGCTTTCAGAGGAAGCCAAAACTTCAGCAGAGGGATCACGAATGGCTCTATGGAATCAACGCTGTTGAAGCTGCTATTTCAAGTTCTTACCGCAAGCTCTTTGCTATGTGGGTTAAGCATCCCGTTGGAGAGAGAATCCAAGGGCTTCAAAAAGCTGCTGAAGAACGTGGAATTACCATCAAGAAAGCGGCTCCTGAAATCTTTGAAATGCATTGTCCAGATGGTGTACATCAAGGAGTACTGTTGGAGTGTAGCGCTCGACACTTGGAGACTCCAACCTCGCTCCCAGCCACTCAAAAACTAAACCCATTTTATTTGGTTTTGGATCAAATCAAAGATCCTCAAAATTTTGGTGCTATCTTAAGGTCAGCTGCGTTTTTTGGTTGCTCAGGATGCATTATCACAAAAGATCATAGTCCCGGTGTGACTCCCGCTGTGTCCAAGGCTTCTGTTGGTGTAGCTGAATGGTTTCCAATCTTTGAAACAACAAATCTTGCTCGATTTCTGACAGATCAAAAGAAAAACGGCTTCTGGATAGTTGGCTTGGCTGGCGATGGGAAAACGGAGTTACGAAAGCTTGAAAGGGATCGTCCACTGTTGCTTGTTCTGGGAAATGAGGGAAGGGGTCTGCGCCAGTTGGTAAAACAGCAGTGTGACTGGGATGTGCGTATAGATGGAACAGAACAAGTAGAATCGCTGAACGTCAGCGTAGCTGCGGCCCTAGCATGCTATCAGTTGGGGTCTCAGGAAGAGGGCTCGGCATGTAAGGATTTTGTGTCAGCTTGAACTATTGAATCTTGTGGCTCATCTAGTTCCTCATAATGGAGCCGAGTGATGCGTATGCCTTCATTTTTCCCGAGGCTGTAGGCAATTCCCCCCGAGATAGCAATCAGTGCAGCAATGGATACGATGTGCAAACTCAGCAGCATCATTTTGTTCAACTCGATAGGAAAAAATAATGGTCAAGCATCTGGTGCTTTTTCGCTTGAAAGAAAAAACTCCACAAAGCTCCCGACAACTAATGGACGCATTTGTTGGACTTCCAGAGAAAATTGAAGAAATTCAACACTTGGAAGTCGGAGAGGACTTCAAAACAACCCCAAAATCATTTGATGTCGCTCTATCTGTGGAATTTGGCAACCAAGAGGCACTGAGTGCTTTTTCGGTTCATCCAGAGTATGTGCCTGTTCTGGACTTGATTCACGAAATCTGCTCAGAGTATGCCGTTGTTGACATGGAGATTGAATCAAATTAGGCGGTCGCTTCGGCTAATTCTTTGAGATGACTTCGGTAAGCCTCAGGCCCTTTTTCCTCCCAGGTTTTGAGCAGTGCTGAACCAATCACTGCGATGTCTGCGTGCCCTTGAAGTTGGTTAAGATCCTCCCCTGTGCTCAACCCAAAACCCAATGCTAGTGGCAGATCAGAATATCTTCGGCATCGTTTCAAGAATTCGAAAACCATCGGATCAATCTTTGTCACAGCACCAGTGACACCTTTCCTTGCTACACAATAGAGGAAGCCACTCCCGTTAGCACAGATACTCTGCAACCTAGTATCCTTGTGTGTTGGTGTACAAAGCATGATCGGATTCAGTTGATGCGCTTTACTCAACTCAAGCAAATCTTCCATTTCCTCAAGAGGTAGGTCCGGTAGTAAGTACCCACTGGCACCATGCTCGGCTAGTCTTGAACAAAAACTATGATGACCCATCGCGAAAGCGCTGTTGTAGTAACCAATCAACAGTAATGGGAATTCGAATTTTTCATGAGCCCTTCTCATGAAATCAAAATAGGCATTCCAATCAATTCCGTTTTTCAGAGCCTCTTGATTTGCTTTAACGAATAGCGGGCCATCTGCGATTGGCTCACTGAAAGGCATTTGTAATTCTACCATATCCACATTGGCTGCCTGCATTTCCTCCAGCATCTGCCAGTTATCTTCTAGAGACGGATAACCAACAACGGTGTGGGTCATCAGTAGGATTTTTTTCTCTTTGAGTCGGTTTCTCAAATATTCAGATAGCTTGCTGGACATTCATCTCTCAGTTGCTTGCTTTTCGATATTCATTTGATTTTTGATGGATAAACTCACGCCATTTTGGATCATCCAATGCCTCAGCAATATTGAAAATATCTTTGTCACCCCGACCGGATAAATTGAATAGAACGATATCGTCTTCATCCATTTCACTTGATTCGCGCAACAAACCCGCCAACCCATGAGTGCTTTCTAAGGCAGGAATCAGTCCCTCTGTTCGGATCAGTAAACGAACAGCATCAATCACTTCCTGATCTGTGGCAGAGCTAAAACGTATTTTCCCTTCATCATGCAAATGACTCAAAATTGGGCCAACTCCCACATAATCCAATCCGGCAGCAATAGAATGGGTGTGCATCATTTGCCCTTCTGGATTCTGCAGGAAGTAGGTTTTGTAACCCTGAGCTACTCCAATGTGACCACCTGAAAACCTGGCAGCGTGCGCACCACTTTCAACACCATGGCCACCTGCTTCGACACCTACCAACTCAACTTCTTCATCTTCCAGAAACGGCAAAAACAGACCGGAAGCATTTGAACCACCTCCAACGCAGGCGTAGATCCGGTCTGGTAATCTCCCTGTCAGCTCTAAGATCTGTTCTCTGGATTCCTGACCAATCAAAGATTGAAAGTAGGAAACCATTTCCGGAAACGGGTGTGGTCCACAGGTTGTTCCCAAAACGTAATGGGTGTTTTCCATGCTTTCAGCCCAGTCCCTCATCGCGGCGTTGATGGCATCCTTAAGGGTCGCAGTCCCATCGGTTACAGGAATCACTTCGGCGCCAAGCTGTTCCATCCAGAAGACATTTGGACGCTGTCTTTCTACATCGAGAGCCCCCATATAAATGACGCAATCGAGGCCGAATCTTGCGGCCATGGTTGAGGATGCCACCCGGTGCTGTCCGGCGCCGGTTTCGGCAATGACACGGCTTTTGCCCATTCTTTTAACCAACAACCCCTGTCCCATCACATTATTGGCCTTGTGTGCTCCGGTGTGATTCAGGTCTTCACGTTTGCAATAAATCTCAAACCGACCTCCTAACATCTCCGAAAAATTATCAAGTCTGGTCACGGGAGTCGGCCTGCAGGAATAGGTTTGCATGACGTTTACGTATTCTTTCCAGAACTTTGGGTCAGCCTTTGCTTCCTGGAAAGCCTCGATGAGTTCGTCAAAGGTCGTGGTCAGGATTTCTGGAATGAATTTTCCTCCGTAATCACCGTAGTAACCGGAGGTATTGGGAGCTAAGAGCATAAGATGATTCTGTAGGTGTTTATTTCTAAACGAAATGTTTATTTAAAAAATTATTGGCCTGCCTTTTCGA
>CAJXNF010000263.1 GCA_913056375.1 uncultured Pseudomonadota bacterium
CAATATCCCCCACCAATAAAACTCGGGCGTGCGCATGGTGAGCCATCCGCATGTTTGAAAGGTCGGTTTGCTGGAGGTTGATCTCAGCAGGGCTGCCTGCTCCCTCCAGAATCAGCAACTCGAAATCACGGGACAGGTCATCATACACCTTCCGGACAATCGTGAAGTTTTCTTCTGCCAGTTGATAGTAGTCGCGATAGGCGTAGTTCCCAATGGACTTGCCTAGGCGCACGAGCTGGGATCGGCCCTGTCCTTGGGGTTTGAGCAAGATCGGATTCATCCGCACATCCGGTTCCAATCCAGCAGCTTGAGCCTGCAGAACCTGAGCACGTCCCATCTCCTCTCCAGAGCGAGTGACTCCTGAGTTCAGCGCCATATTCTGCGCTTTGAAGGGGGCTACTCGAACACCACGTCTTGCAAGTAGACGACAGAGGCCGGCGCAGAGAAGGCTTTTGCCTACTCCAGAACCTGTTCCCTGCAGCATCAATGCTTTGGCCAAGACTCAGCGCTCCAATTGCTTCAGGACGGAGAGAAATCGCCGAAGGCCCTCACGATGTTGAAGAGAAATCCGTAGATGGTTGTCAGCTAAACCGGAGTAGTGCTCGCCCCAACGCAATGTGAGATTTTTTGCAGAGCATTGTTCTCTCAGAGGAGCCAATAACTCTGAGGTGATCTGAAAGAGATTGTAGGGAGCGTTGCCAGGGACGATCTTGAGGTGGGAGTGACATTGCAGTTGAGGCAAGATCTCTTGCCGGAGATCAGCCAGTTCCTCACGCTGGACAGTGGGTTCCTGATGAACCAACTCCAAACCAATTTGCTGGAGCCACCCAGAAATTGAGGCAGCAGAAAATCTCTTCGAAAGAAAAGCCAGCAGATCCAGATTACCTGTAACCAAGTAACTTGGACCCAACCCGGGCCAACCGTGGAATTCAGCCAATGTTCTCAACACGATCAGATTGGGACGAATCGTGGGGACCAAGCTGTTCGTTGAATCCAGATCTACTAAAGCAAGATCTGACTCATCAATCATGAAGCAGGTTTGTGGGTTATCATCAATGAGTGACAACAAAGTTTTTCTGGAAAAACACTGACCGGTTGGGTTATGTGGATTGCCCAACATTATCAAAGCTACAGAAGCCAATTCATTTTTGAGTTGGCTTTCATTGAATTGAAAATCCTCTTCCTGCCTCAGATCAAAAGAAATTTGACGTAATCGGCATAAGGTGGTTACCCGTTCGTAGGCAGAGGAACAAGGTCGGGGCAACAACACAGAAGTCTGTCGGAAGTACTCGGCGATGGCCTGGTACGCCTCGGCTGTGCTCGGGCAACAAACTACGTTCTGCTCAGGGATCCTCCACTGCTCAGCGAGGGCTTCCCTCAATGTCTGGGCGTAAGGTTCAGGAAGACTGTGGGCGGCTTCTGTCAACAGTTCCGAGACAATCGGAGTCCGCAGCACTGGAATGCGCGTGCCAAGATCAATGATTTTGTCAGGATCGACATCCTGCTGATGATTGGAGACCATTTTATTGTCTATCGAAAGCTGTTGAACTTTCTTGCTCATTCCACCTCCAACCGTATGGTCCTCAAGCGAAGCCCTTTGGATAACTCTTCCACCCAGTTTTCCAGACCGGCTACACTGACCGGATGCCACCATTGACTAGCAATTCCTGCACAGAGTAACTGTTGCCAATGATGACGTAACTTTAATTGTTCTTTAGTTACACTACTTCCAGTGACCTCAAACAGACCATCGGATGCGAAGATCAACCGATCTTTGGGACCAACTCTACTCCGCCTAAGAGTAACCTGGGACTGATGCAGCAATTTGAACAAGGCGCTGCCACCAGCAGCCTCCTGCAGTTCCCAAAGTTTCTTCTCTGTCTCAATGGCACTCAACCTTCGTCCTAAACAGAGACTCTCACCCCATTGTAGCACCATGAGATGAAAGCGGTCTGCACGATACTGCTGAGTCAATTGGATAAGTTGATTCCTGACAAGGGCAAGAAAGTCTGTACTCCCAGTCGAGCGACTTGCATCGACAAGCAGCCACCAGAAGCGACGACGCTGAGTGTGAGCATATTGCAGTTGCCAAATAGGGGAAGTGTTCAAACCTCGCCAGGACTTGCGCAAGGTTGCCAGCCAGTCCAGTGTTTTCCCCTGTTGTTCAGAATTTCTCAATGGTGGTGGTGGTTCCAACATCGACTGTGATGCTGGCCAGACGATATCCTCCTTCTTGGTCTCTAACTCGGTTCGCAGGGAAATTGGATCAGGCCGAGTACCTTGGGGTTGCCGGGAAGTCTGCCATTTGGGTCGCGGGGGAATTTGTTGATTGGGGGACTGCTGCTCAGTGGGTGGACTTGGTGGATCATTCTTAGAAATTGGTTGCCCAAGGCACAACTCCCAAGCTTCTTGTACGTGATCCTCCGTCAGCTTTTGACTGCCCTGCCAGGCAGCTGCACAGCGAGCCGTGCGTAAGACTGCTAACTCCGTGCGTAGTCCTTCGAGTTTCAGTTCCTTTGCTTTTTCAGCAATCTGGATCCGGAGTCCCTCTGGAATCACCACAAGTGCGAGCAAATTCCTGGCAGCAGTTAATTTTTGCAAAATCTCCTGCGTTTCAGTCTGCCAAGTCTCAGCAAACTTCTCAGGATCATCTTCGAACTCCATTCTGCGTCGGACAATCTCCATCCGTTCTGGAACCTCAAAGTTATCCTGGATCAATAGCTTGTGAGCAAAGCGGTCCTGCAATTGAGGACGTAGTTCACCTTCTTCAGGGTTCATCGAACCCACAAGGATGAAGCGTGTTTTCAGGTTGGCTGATAATCCATCCCGTTCGACCTGTTGCTTGCCGCTGACAGCTGCATCCAGCAGGGAATCGGTTAGATGGTCTGGGAGCAAGTTGACTTCATCGATGTAGAGTACTCCTCCATCGGCCTGCGCCATCAATCCCTGCTGAAGTTGCCATTGGCCTTGCTCAACCAGATTGCCAGCATTGACTGCTCCGAGCAGGCGATCCTCGGTGGTTCCCAAGGGTACCTCAACAAAAGGAGCAGTGTCCTTGCTGCTGGTTTGTAGCAGATCGGTAAACGCTCGGGCCAGGGTGCTTTTCGCACAACCACGATGCCCTTGCAGTAAAATCCCACCCAGTCTTGGGTCAAGGGTGTGATAGATCAGTGAGCGTTTGGCCAGTGCCAACCCAACGATGGCAACAAAGGGAAAGCGTGTGGTCATTCGAGTTCTCCTTGCAACTCTAGAAGTTGGTGGCGGAGCTGTTCCAACAAGTCTGGAGCAGGGTTTTCCCAAAGATCACGTTCGTGAGCTTCCAGCAGACGTTGGGTGGCATCTCGCAGCGCCTGTGGGTTGTAGCGACGGAAGAATTCCTGTTGTGTTGGATTCAACAGCAGTTGCTGAGCCAGATCAGCGTACTGATTGTCAGAGGCTACATCGCAGGTAGCATCGTAACCAAAGAAGTAATCGACAGTGGCAGCCATCTCGAAGGCTCCTTTATAGCCATGCCGTCGCATTGCTTCCAGCCAGCGTGGATTCAGAACACGACTCCGGAAGACACGATTGAATTCTTCTTTCAGGCTGCGGATTCGTAACTGTTCAGGGTTGCTGGAATCGCCATGATAGGTCACTGGTGCTTTCCCACGAATCTGTTCAACAGCAGCGTGGAGTCCGCCCTGAAACTGGAAGTAGTCATCGGAGTCCAGAATGTCATGCTCCCGGTTGTCCTGGTTCTGATGGACGACCTCAATTTCACTCAGCCGCTGTTTGAACAAAGTAGGCTCTTCCCAAGACTGTCCATCTGTGCCGTAGGCGTGTCCACCCCACTTGAGGAAGACTTCCGTCAGATCAGCCTTGCTCTGCCAGTTGCCAGCATCTAACAATGGCAGCAGTCCAGTACCATAACAGCCAGGTCCGGCACTGAAGACCCGCAAATGGGCCAACTCTTGAGCCTGTTCAGCAGGGATTCCCTTAGTTTGTAAGCGTTGCTTTTCCGAGTGCCATGAAGCTCGGATCGGGTTGTCTTGCTCGGGTTCTTCTAATTCTGCAAGACGCTTGGGTACTTGGGCGAGCAGACGCATCGTCTCCCCAAAGGCATCCCGAAAGAGTCCAGAAACACGAAGAACCACGTCCACGCGGGGACGTCCCAGCACGCTTAGTGGCAGGATCTCGAAATCCAGCAAACGTCCTGAGGTCGGCTCCCAGACAGGACTACAACCCCAGAGCCAAAGCGCCTGAGCGATGTCGTCCCCTCCGGTCCGCATGTTCGAGGTTCCCCAGATCACGAGTGCCAAGTGCCTGAGATCAGTCCCATGTTCCTCGCGGTAACGATCAAGCAGTCGATCAGCGAGTCCTTGCCCACATTTCCAGGCGGTTTGCGTTGGAATGGTACGGGGATCAACGGCGTAAAAATTCCGTCCTGTGGGTAGGACATCGTACCTCCCACGTGTGGGTGCGCCGGAAGGTCCAGGCTGAATAAATTTTCCAGACAAGCCACGCAGTAACTGTTCAGTTTCTCGTTCGCAGTCCAAGAGACGTGGCAGCAGGACTTCCTGCAACAGCTTTCGCAGTTGCTGCAATTCATGGGAGTCGGTGGGTTCTTCCGTACCGGAGCAAGCACCATCGACCCAAAGTTCGGCCCGTTCATTCAACTCATCCTGTAGGGAAACTGACAGAGTCTGCAGATCAGCATCCTTCGGTAGATCCCCTAGACAATGTAGCAATCCTCGAGAATGTGGTGTCCCCAAACGTAGCAGACTTAGCAGGAACTCAGTCCGCTGCTGTCCGCTCGGCACCTTCCCGAAAATATGTAATCCTGAACGAATCTGACTCTCTTTGATGTCACAGAGAAAATTACTGAGTGCATTGAGCCAGTCTTCTTC
>CAJXNF010000264.1 GCA_913056375.1 uncultured Pseudomonadota bacterium
AGTTTAGCTGACTACCTTCGTCTTTCGCTTTAACTGCCTATTCTGACCAAGCGATCTCGACACAATCATTGATTCTTGGTCTCCTGCTCCAACAGCTTCTGCTTGCGTTCGATGCCCCACTTGTACCCTGCTAGATCACCGGATCCACGAATTACACGGTGACACGGAACCAGGATTGCCAAACGATTAGAAGCACAGGCGCTGGCTACAGCACGGGCGGCCTTGGGTTGCCCGAGGGACTGGGCGAGTTGGGGGTAGCTTACCGTTTCTCCAGATGGAATCTCGGTCAAGGCCCGCCACACCTTTTCCTGAAAGACCGTGCCTCGAATATCCAAGGGAAGCTTTGTATCGCTTGACTGTCTTCGATGGGGATCATCAATCTGGGCCACCACCTCAGATATCCATTCTTGCCAATCTTCCTCTGCTTCTTGCCACTCTGCAGAGGGGAAGTTTGCCTCCAGTATGCCCAAGACTTCTGCTTTCTCTGCAAACTCGACCAAGCAAATTCCTCGATCGGTTGTGGCAATCAGAATACTTCCAAGGCTTGTTTCGCGGTGGGCATAACGGATTGTTTCTCCCTGAGCCCCTTTCTTATGTTTGCTTGGCATTAGTCCTGGTGTGGCATTGTCGGCGTAAGCTCGTGATGGGCTATCGTAACCAGCTTCATAAATTGTTTGGGTGACCGTCTTTGAAGATTTCAATTCATCACGGAAGCGCTGTTTTCTCACTGCCACAGCATACTGTTTTGGAGACAGACCAACCTGTGACTTGAATACACGTTGAAAATGACTGGGACTGAGTCCTGCTGAAGCTGCCAGTGCTGCTAGATCAAGCTTTTCTTCTGCCAACTCGATGGATCGGCAAGCCTGGGCTACGGCTTCACTGTGAAGCAAAAGCGTGGAAGTCTTGGTGGTTGGCTTTGAAGACATGGTTCATCTGTTAGTAAAGCATATTGGTTAGGTGAAGTATGGCGTTGGTTGTCTGAAGAAACATCCCGTTTCTTGTGATTGAATTCGAGAGGTTACTTGAGAGGTTAGAGTAATCAGAGTTAGAGAACGTCTTGGTACGGCAGTGCCTTTGAATTGACCACAGTGCCACTGAATTACTCATGATTTTGAAGGCATTTCTCTTGATTTAATTTATTAATTCAATTATATCAACTATTTAATTAGTGGCATGCTGAGTGCTGCCGAATGTGGCTGTGACTTATGGGGAGACCACAGTGGAACTACGTTTTTTTGAAATTTATCGCAGTTCGGAATACCTGCTACTATTGGCAGAAGGTATCCTGACTAGCGCTGCACTCACGGTTTCGGCGGGAATCATGGGCTTTGTACTGGCCATCCTACTTGCCAGCGCCCGTCATCACCGCTGGCCCGTTCTAGGGCAACTTTCAGCAACCTTCATAGAGTTTGTCCGCAACACACCACTCATCGTTCAGCTCTTCTTTGTTGCCTTTGGACTACCGCTGCTTCTTGGCTACCAGTGGGCATTTTGGGCCCACGCACTGTTGGCGCTGATCATCAACTTTTCAGCCTACTTCGCAGAGATACTACGCTCTGGATTCTTGAGTGTTCCAGTTGGACAGATTGAGGCGGCAAAGACCTTGGGAATTCCACGTTTCATAGCATTTTGGAAAATCTTGCTACCCCAGGCGGTTGCCACCATGTATCCCTCCTTGAGCAGTCAATTTATCTTTCTTTTTCTAACCACGGGGGTGATTGCCGAAATTGGAGTGCGTGATCTGACGTTTGCGGGCCTTTTCATAGACAGCCGAAGTTTCCGATCTTTCGAGGTCTTTTTCACGCTCACCATCCTCTATATTTTAATGGCTCTCTCGTTCAAGGGGGTTCTGAGGTTGGTCTTCGTCAAAAAGTTTTCATGGTGGTCAGCACCATGAAAGAAATCTTTGTATCCATCTTTGGCAAGCCCTTTGGGATTGTCTTGCTCCAATTGCTGGAGGCAACCCAATTCACTATCTATCTCTCCCTGTTTGCCTTCTTTGGAGGCGGGTTCATTGGGATGATCGTTGCCCTGCTTCGAATCTACCCGTCACAGAGATCGAAGACTGGAGCCGTAGCCTACATTTGGCTCTTCCAATCAGTACCACTGCTGATGCTCTTGTTTCTTTTTGGTCTCGGAATCCCAAGACTGTTTGGCCAAAATGTAGATCCCTGGATCGCAGCAATCGGAGCGTTGACTCTCTACACTTCCGCCTACCTAGCCGATGTCTGGCGAGGTTCTATAGAAGCGGTACCCAAAGGCCAATGGGAAGGAGCACGATCACTAGGATTTGGATTCTTCAAAACCCTACGACTGGTGATTGCCCCGCAAGCAATCCGGAATGCCCTTGCCCCCACTGTTGGCTTCATGGTGCAAATCATCAAAGGTACTTCCTTAGCCTTCATCATCGGGTTTCATGATTTGATGAACGTTGGAAAACGCTGGGCCAATGCACCCGTTAATGGCACAGAACCCTTTGTTGTTTTTCCTCTGATGGCATTGATCTACTTTTGCCTCTGTTTTCCGCTCTCAGCATTTTCGAAGAAGCTGGAGCGCAAATTCGGAAGCGTTTCCAAGCAAGACCTTCCGACTGCTGTGTGACTCCTACGGAGCGCACTTATTTCCTTAACATCATCCGGAGAACATGATGCTCAAGCAAATCTGTAAAAAATGGTCGCTTAGCCTGTCAATAATGCTTGCATTATTGATGACAATGGTTGCCACACCAGCTACGGCAGAACTGCCAGACATTCTGGAGTCAGGAAAAATTCGCATCGCCGTCCCTGAAAACTTCCCACCTTTCGGGTCATTGGGCGAAGAAGGCGAGTACGTGGGCTATGACGTAGAGGTTGCGCAAATGATCGCTGATGACTTGGGAGTTGAACTGGAGCTGGTTCCAGTGACTTCAAAACAAAGAATTCCTTTTCTCGAGACAGATCGAGTCGATCTGGTGGTTTCTGTGATGGGTGCCAATCCTGAGCGAGCCAAGTCGATCTGGTTTTCTAGCGCCTACGCTCCATTTTACTCCGGAGCTTTTGCCAAGCCAGACGTTGAGTTAGATTCTGTGAAAGGGTTCTCTGGCAAAAAGGTGGGAGTGACTGGTGGCACACTGGAAGACTTGGCAATCAGCGCAGATGCTCCAGCAGACGCTGAGATCATCCGTTTTGGGGACAACGCAGCTACCATTTCCGCTTATGTATCCGGGCAAACCGATGTAATTGTCACCGGGAACATGGCTGCACTGGAGATTTCCAAAAACAATCCTGATTTTAATCTAGAAACCAAGTTTATCATCGCAAACTCTCCTTGCTACATTGGCGTGAAGAGTGGAAATCTCGATCTACTGCAGTGGGTCAACGTTTTCATCTTGCACAAGAAGCTGAACGGAAAACTAAATGAACTCTCTTTGAAGTGGTTGGAGCAACCTCTTCCTGAACTCCCCACTCTCTGACACACTCCTAGCGAAGCCTCGATTTATCAGGAGTCGTGGCTTCAAAGTTTCTTGAAAGCACCGCCTGAAATTACATTGGGACAATTCACTCCTACACCAATTTCACTCTCCATCACATCCGGGAACAGCCCATGTTGGTGTTGCGCTAGGCTAACCGAATACGGTGCATCCTGCTCCTACCAGCAGTAACAACAGACCCAACACCTGTGCACTAGTTCCGTTAATCCAGTCCACAACCAAAGAATAAGCATCTTGCCTGCTCTCCAGAAGGCAGATAAATTTTAGTAAAAGTATTTCAGTCATTCTTACCCTTCGACTCTACCAACATGTACCTCCCTCCCCATTTTGAAGAAACTGATCCTAGCCAGGTTTATGAGCTGATTGATACGTTTCCTCTGGCAATTTTGGTAGCGCAAACTGAACAAGGCCTAGTAGCCAATCACATCCCACTGATGCTGCAAGGGAAGCATGAGCTGCTTGGTCACCTTGCACTGAACAACGACCTCCATCAACTTCTTCCGTCTGGTAAGGAAATTCTTGCTATCTTTCGGGGAGAGGATGCCTACATTTCACCAAACTGGTATCCCACAAAGCCTATTCATCACAGGCACGTACCGACCTGGAACTATCAGGTAGTGCACGTTTATGGCACGATCCACTACCAAGATGATGACAAATCCAAGCTGGCCGTTGTTGGTAAGCTGACAAAGAAGATGGAAGAGCGAACCCATGGCGAGAATGCCTGGCGGATGGCCGATGCGCCCAAAGACTACCTGAATGCCATGTTGGCAAATATCATTGCGTTCCGGATCGAAATTACGAGGATTCTGGGAAAATCAAAAGTGAGCCAAAACCGAGAAACTGTTGATCTTGAAAATGTAGCAAAGGTACTTGCGGAAAGAGGCTCTGCCCACATGGCTGAGCGGATGAACCAAATCAGCGAAACCCGAGAAGAGGAATAAGCGTTCCGTGAGAGGCAGCACAAAGATTGGTAGCCTGAGCAAAGACAGAATTGTCATCCAGCAAATTCAACACAACGAAGCCGACCACCTGCTGGATTCTTCAACACGCTACATGGAGAGTCTCTACCCTGCAGAGAGTAATCACCTTGTGGATGTGGAAGAGTTGCTGCAACCGAGAAATCATTTCTTGGGCGCCTTTATAGAGGGAAGAGCGGTGGGTTGTGTAGCCCTCATCGCTAAGTCGAGCTACGCTGAGATCAAACGGCTCTTTGTCACGGAAAATCACCGAAGAGCAAAGATTGGATTGCGATTAATGCAGGAAATTGAATCACTCGCTTCACAGAATCACATTCGATTGCTACGCCTGGAAACGGGAATTCATCAACCAACTTCCATCCAATTCTATGAATCTATGGGCTATCAACACATTGGGCCTTTCGGGGAGTACCAAGCAGACCCGCTGA
>CAJXNF010000265.1 GCA_913056375.1 uncultured Pseudomonadota bacterium
TTAAAACAGCAGAGACCTTTTGTAACATAACAGAAAAGCTCTCGATTCCTTATGTATTCAAGGCGTCATTCGATAAAGCTAATCGCTCCTCAGTTCACTCATTTCGTGGGCCTGGAATTGATGAAGGATTGAAATGGCTGGAGGAAGTCCGTCAGTCTTTCAATGTACCAGTAATTACAGACGTACATGAGCCTCATCAAGCGAGTGCTGTTGCTTCCGTGGTAGATATTCTCCAGTTACCAGCCTTTTTATCGAGACAAACGGATCTGGTCATAGCCCTCGCGAAGACTCAGAAAGCTATCAATATCAAGAAAGCACAATTCCTTTCTCCCTCTGAAATGGACAATATCCTTCAGAAGTTTGAGAGTGCTGGGAATAGCCAAATTATGCTTTGTGAACGTGGGACAATGTTCGGATACAATAATCTAATTGTCGACATGTTGGGCTTTGGCTTGATGAAAAAGCTAGGCGCACCTGTAATTTTTGACGTAACTCATGCAGTACAGATTCCTGGTGGACAAGGCTCTGCTGCTGGAGGTCGACGACAACAACTCCGTGAATTGGCCCTCTCGGGATTAGCCACTGGCATTGCAGGAATCTTTCTGGAAGCTCACCCAAATCCATCTGAAGCAAAATGCGATGGACCCAGTGCCTGGCCTTTGGCCAGATTGGAAGCTTTATTGATGCAGCTTAAGAAGCAAGATGAGTTGGCTAAAAGCCTGCCACCAATTGAAGTAGAGTAAACTTGGAGGGAGGGAACACCCTCTTGTTTTGCACAAGAGGGTTGGCTATATTCAAATTTGGAAGAGAGTTTTCCAGAATCTTTTTGAGGATTGACGGCCCATTTCAGCTATGCTTTCCGTCAAGGGGATGGATTTTGGACACACCTCCACACAGTTCTGCGCATTGCCACACGCAGCTATGCCACCATCGTCCATCAAGGAGTCTAGTCGCTCATTGGCGATTAATTTTCCGGTAGGGTGCATATTGAATAGGCGTGCTTGACTGATCGCTGCGGCTCCCAAGAAATTGTTATCACGGCTGTACTGAGGGCATGCTTCAACGCAGCAGCCACAGGTCATGCACTCTGAAAGTTTGTAAGCGACTCCCTGATGATCTGGTAGAATCTTATCTCCAGGCCCAAGATCATGGTAACCATCCATTGGAACCCAAGCTTTCACTCTCTTCAGTGCTTCGAACATGCGAGAGCGGTCTACGGCTAAATCCCTGACAACGGGGAACTTGCTCAGAGGCTGCAAAGTAATTGGTTGCATCAGTTTATCGATCAATGCACTACAAGACTGGCGAGTCTTGCCATTGATCACCATGGTGCAGGTTCCGCATACTTCTTCCAGGCAATTGCACTCCCAAACGACCGGACGTACTTTTTTCCCTTCTGAATTGATTGGATTTTTTTGAATATCCATCAAGCAGGAAATGACGTTCGAATTTGGCAGATAAGGTATCACGAAGGTCTCCCAGTAAGATGGCTGGTTAGGCCCGTCTTGCCGGAGGATTTTAAAGGTAATTGTCTTGTTTGACATTTCGCTCCCTAGTTCAGTCGTACTTGCGTGGACGTGGTTGAATCAGTGAGGTATCTACAGCTTCATAACTGATATCAGGGCCTTTTCCATTGAAAGTCGCAATCGAACTTTTCAGCCATTTCTCGTTCGATTCCCCGTAAAGCCGCATATATTCTAGGTGATCTGGCTTGAAAGAATCTTGTTTGAGGCCTCCCTCCGCCTTCAACTTGGTGTATTCAAGGAAACTTTCTGGCTTAAAATCACTAGGCTGCTTGATTTCAAATTCAGGCTTATAGTGTGCCCCCCTGAACTCGTCACGGAGCAGCGCACCTTTGGCAATTACCTTTGAAAGCTGAATCATGTTGTAGAGTTGGTTAACAAAGCTTGGTACTGGATTGGTCCAGTCACTCGTGTCCACACATTCAACATCTTTCCAGCGTTCATCGTATTCTTCAATTTTCTCAACGGTTGCTGCAAGTCTGGCATTGTCGCGAACGATGAGGACATTTGACATCATCGTTTCTGATAATTCCGCATGGAGTTTGTATGGGTTTTCCTTACCCTTCATTTGCTTGATACCAGTAAACTTTTCTTGCCATTGTTGTTGTGCCTGATCAAACAAGGTAGACGGAAGGTCAGTGGCAGATTCTTTTTGATTCTTGATGTAATTCACGACTCCTGGTCCCATCATCAAGCCAGTGTAGATACAGCTCAACAGTGAATTTGCCCCAAGTCGGTTGGCCCCATGGTACTGATAATCAGCTTCTCCAGCAGCATATAAACCCTCGATTGAGGTCATTTGGTTGCGAGGAGACTGATGATCAATAAAACCTTCAGCTGTCCTTGTGTAATCAGTCCAAATTCCTCCCATCGAATAATGAACCGCCGGGAAGATTTCCATTGGCTCCTCACGAGGATCTACCCCAGTAAATTTCTCATAAATTTCAAGGATTCCACCAAGCCTTGTGTCCAGGAATTCACGTGAATGATGAGTCAGGTCTAAATAGACCTTCATGTCTCCATGCACACCCAAACCTTGATTCACACAAATATCGTAGATTTCTCTCGCGCCAACATCTCTTGGAACCAAATTCCCAAATCTGGGGTATTTCTCTTCAAGAAAATATAACCGCTCTTCCGCTGGAATCTCTTTTGGATCTCTCTGATCATTGGCCTTTCTAGGAACCCAAACTCTACCGCCCTCACCTCTTGCAGATTCACTCATCAGGCGCAGTTTGTCTCGACCGGGTACCGCAGTTGGGTGAATTTGAATGAATTCACCATTTCCATACTTAGCACCCTGTAAATAAGCTGAGGTTGTTGCCGTTCCAGTACAAACCACAGAATTTGTAGAACGACCATATACGACCCCAGGTCCTCCTGTAGCCAAGATGACCGCATCACCTCTCTCTGCTCGGATATCACCTGTTCTTAAATTTTGGATTACGGCCCCGACGCATTTTCCATCTTCGTCTTGTACAGCTCCAAGATATTCATGCCATTCTACCTTTTCAACCAAGCCTTCAACTTCATATCGTCGAACCTGTTCATCTAGTGCATAAAGTAGCTGTTGGCCCGTGGTGGCTCCAGAGAAAGCTGTCCGATGGTGTAGGGTGCCTCCAAATCTGCGGAAGTCTAGGTTGCCTTCAGGGGTTCGATTGAATGGAACCCCCATGCGGTCCAGCAAATAAATGATGAAGGGTGCATGATAGCACATATCCTTGCACAAAGGTTGGTGCCCCAAAAAGTCCCCTCCCTTGACGGTATCGTAGAAGTGTATCTCCGGAGAATCTCCTTCTCCTTTAATGTTTACCGCCCCGTTGATTCCACCTTGCGCACAAACCGAGTGGGATCGTTTCACCGGAAGGAATGAAACCAGTAGCACTGACATTCCCTGCTCCGCAATTTTCATGGTTGCGGCCAATCCAGCAAGACCCCCTCCTACAACAATGGCTCTCTGCTTAGTCATGGATTTTTCTCCATTTTTTAATTGGATGAATTAAGGCGGGTGATTCTTGAAAACTTGTTATTAGAGATTCTACCAGATCGCTGACAGTGAATACAACGCTACTGCGGTCAGGAGAACGAAAACGATGATGCTCAAAACCCTGACTCTCAACTGTGCTCTGGGTGTCAGAGCAAGGCCCCACGTCATACAGAATGTGTTGATACCATTTGCAAAGTGGAAGGTTGCACCCAAAATTCCAAGCAAATAAACACTTTTTGTGAGCCAGCCAGTTTCTGCAGAGGCAAATCCCTCGGCCAAATGTTCGAAGTGTTGGCCGTAAGTATCCGTCATCAGCGGCATCACCTTAGTGTTATAGAGATGAGCAAAAATAAATAACAGAACTCCGATACCGCTAATTCGCTGAAGCCAGTAAAGAAGATGTGAGAAATAATGATAGGAGGGCTGTGGGGTTGCCTCGATGGAGAGTTTCGCCCCTAAAATCGAATGGTAGAAAAGAGGTATGTAAACGAAGATGATCAGGAGCCAGATTGCTAATGGACTCTCGTAGAATGCGTTCGTATGCTCGTTATATTTCTCAGCCCCTTGATGAAGGTAAAGTTGGGTATAGAGATGGTATACTAAAAAGAGACCAACTGGGATAATACCTGTAAGACTATGAACACGGCGGGCAAAGAAATGGGAGTTCATCTAGACCTTTCCTCAGGAATAAATCGCAGGTTATAACAGTGAGTCTCTCCAGTCACACTTTAAGTCAGTTGAGCAGAAGGCATAATCTAGTCGATCACGTCTCCAGATGTCAAGATTCTGAAACCTTATTTAGCGCTGAGGAAAGGCGTGACTTGTAGCGTGCTGCAGTTCGCGCATGCAAAATACCTTTTGTTACCGCTTTATCAATTCTCTTCTGAATTTCTGGGTACTCCCCTGCAGCTAAAGCCTTATCATCTCCTGCCAAAACTTCTCGATATTTTTTCACTGAAGTTCTCAAGGATGAGCGCTCAGAGCGATTTCTTGCCGTGCGCTTAATCGTTTGACGGATGCGCTTGAGTGCAGATTTATGGTGTGCCATTTTTCTCCTTCAGAAGGCATTTGTAATATGCTCCAACTCCGGAGCATCGTTTTGTTGAAAAATAATCGAAATCACATCGAAGCGAGGCTGCATTCTCAGCTTACTTGGGTGCTGAGTAATGAACACCTCATAAAGTTTTCTAAGTTTGGTGCGCTTTGCTAGAGTAACCGAAAGAGATGGATCAATATTGCCGCTAGATCGAGATTTTACTTCGCAAATTACAAGATGGTCTTCGTACTCAGCTACAATATCTATTTCACCGAGTCGGTGTCTGAAGTTTCGCTCTAGAATACTGTACCCAAGACTCTCCA